>JBGTDH010000537.1:0-5967 GCA_041748435.1 Pirellulales bacterium | reverse complement strand
GGCATGCCGGGCTTCGATCGCGTGCTGGCCGCCATTCTCGATGCGTGGACCCAGCGCCGCGAAGAGACCATCGAGCAAGCCGGACGCCTGGCAGAGCACGTGCGGTCCGTCTCCCGTTTCGCGCAGGAGCCGGGCGAGCTGACTCCCACACTGTTGCGCACCGCGGGCGGGGCGCTGGAGCGATCGTTCGATCATCGGCACGGCGGCTTCGGCGGAGCGCCCAAATTCCCGCATCCCATGGATCTCCGGTTGCTGTTGCGGCTGTGGCATCGCGAGCGCAAGGACGGGTTGCTGCAAATGGTCACGCACACGCTGGACAAGATGGCCGGCGGCGGAATGTACGATCAGCTCGGCGGCGGTTTTCATCGCTACTCGGTCGATGAGCGGTGGCTGGTGCCGCACTTCGAGAAGATGCTGTACGACAACGCTCTGCTGGCCTCGTGCTATCTGGAGGCCTGGCAGGCCACGCAGTCCGAGAGCTACTTGCGCGTGGTGCGGGAGACGCTCGATTACGTGCTCCGCGAGATGACGCATTCCGAAGGGGGCTTCTACAGCACGCAAGACGCAGACAGCGAGGGAGAAGAAGGCAAGTTCTATGTGTGGACGCCCGCCGAAGTGCAGGCCGTGTTGGGCAAGGAGGCCGCCGGCACGTTCTGCTACGTCTACGACATTAGCGAGCAGGGCAACTTCGAGGGGCAGAACATCGCCAACTTGCCCAAGACGCTGCGGCAGTGTGCGACGCTGCTGAATCGCGAGCCGGCCGAGCTGGAGGCGGAACTGGCCGCCAGCCGTGCGAAACTTTTGGCCGTGCGCGAAGGACGCATCCATCCCGGCCTGGATGACAAAGTGCTCGTGAGTTGGAACGGCCTGATGATCGATGCTTTTGCGCAGGCTGCGGCTGCCTTGGGCGATGATCGCTATCTCACCGCCGCCACGCAGGGGGCCGAGTTTGCGCTGCGACACCTGCGCAGCAAGGAAGGCAAGCTCCTACATAGTTGGCGCAACGGCGAAGCGCGGCACAACGCCTATCTCGACGATTACGCCGCCCTGGGCAACGCGCTGGTCACGCTGTATGAGGCCAGTTTCGACGAGCGCTGGATCGACGAGGCCGCGGCGCTAACGGATGTGGTCCTGACTCAATTCGCCGACCGCGAGGCGGGGGGATTCTTCTACACCGCGAACGACCACGAGCAACTTCTGGCCCGTCACAAGGACGTGCAAGACTCAAGCGTTCCCAGCGGCAACGCGCTGGCAGCGACGCTGCTGGTGCGACTGGGAAAGCTATGCGGCCGCGGAGACTATCTGGCAGCGGCCGAAGGAACGCTGCGTGCCTTTGCCGAGCTGATGTCGCAGTATCCTACGGCCACCGGCCAGATGCTGCTCGCGCTCGATCTGTGGCTCGGCCCCACGCACGAGATTGTGTTGTTGGGTCAGTCCCACTCGGAAGACCTGCACGCCGTGCTGGCCGACCTGCGCCGCCGCTTCCTGCCGCGCATACTCACGGCCGGCCGCATTGCGGATTCAGCACGTAGTCACGCATCGCCGCTGCTGGATGGCCTCTTCTCCGGCAAGACAGCCGGGGTGCAGCCCGTGGCATACGTGTGCCAAAACTTCTCTTGACAGGCGCCGAGCATCGGACGTGATGTAATCCTGAGAGCGTGGGATATGCTCGACGACCATTGATCTGATCTATCGCGGCGTCGCTCGGCCGTGACGGCGCACACCACAAAATGCTGCAGAGGCCATAAAACGGCTAGGCGGTTGGGACTCACTTTTCAATAGAACAACGGCATAAATTGCCCGATGCAATAACTCGCAAAGATGGCCATGGCAACGTCGCCGTCCCGCTACGACCGCCACGAGCCGCGATTCTGCCGACGGCTATTCCCGCAGCAACAACAGCGTGCTAATCGCCCCTGGCACATTTTCGGATAGACGGCAGCATCGCGGCGACTTGAAGGGCCGCCCAGTCCAACAATTCTGCCAGTGGCGCAATCATTCTGCTTGTTTCCTTCCCACTCCATCCGGCAACCATGCGTCGTCGTGAAGATTGACAGCCGTCACTTTGCCGCTGCCGTCCTTGATGAAGGTCAAGTGCCCACCGCTGACCTTAAGGAAGAAAGTCGATTCTGATTCGGGATAAATATTGAAGGGGCCTGGTATGGTGTTGTTGCCGCGCGCCTGCCAGAGCAACTGATCTCCTTCCCGCTTGATTGTGACATGGATGTCATCGGCACGCTTTGCGGTCGTCGCGAATTGGTAGTTGCCGACACAGGCGTCGAGAAGCTTTGCGTCCGCTTGATGGCGGTACGCGGTCTTGGTGGTGTGTAGGCTTCGGGCGGCAGATCGGAGATTTTCTTATAATTTACCGCCGCGATCGACGACCTTCGCGTAAGTTGGACCGCACACCGCGCCAAGTTTCTGAACGAGACGAAGACATGATCAACACGTATGAGTTTTCCCAGAAACAGTTAGAACTGACTGCCGAATTCGGCAAATTCGTCTTCGAGCATCCGGGAATCGACGACCGCATCCCCGATGGCGCATGCGTCTACTCTCAGATTGCCGGGGAGCCCGAGTTCAATGAGTACAGTCGAGCACTGGCTCACGAACGCCAGCGCGAAGACGGAGTTACCGTCGTGCTGGTGCGGGTCCAGGGACTTGCACCGCGCCAGGGTTCTCGTTTAATCGATCCCGTGATCGAACCGTCCCCGGCTGTGGTTTGAGCCGGAAGCCGTTGATGAGGATTTAATACGCCTTGGCCACCACAACGCGGCGGGGCACGCTCTGGCCGGTGATGAGGCACTTGCCGGGTTCGGTTTCACCTTCGAGGGGAATGCAGCGCACGGTGAGCTTTAGGGCTTCCAGCGCTTGAACGGCAGCCGGGTCGTCGGCGATAGGAGACATGGCAAAGCCGCCGTGGATTTCGGGAGTGTCGGCGTTCTGGGGCTTGAAGAACGCCTCCAGTTCGCCGCGGTTGTCGATCGTGCGCGTGTGCTCGTGGCGAACATCGAGCGCCCGCTGAAACAGGTTCTGCTGCATCTCTTCCAGGATCTGTCCCACCGTGGCGACGAACTCGGCCCGTGGTACGCCCTTCTTCTCCGCGGGCGGCTTGTCGCGGCGGGCCATAAACACGCTGTCGGCCTGCATGTCGCGCGGGCCAATCTCCAGCCGGATCGGCACGCCGCGCTTCACATGATGCCACACTTTCTCTCCGCCGCGCAAATCGCGACTGTCCAGAATCACTTGCACGCGGCCGTCGCCAAACGGTTGCTGCTGCAGCTCACTTTGCAGCTTGCGGCAATAGTCCAACACGGCCGTTTGCTCCTCGTCGGTGCGATAGATGGGCAACAGCACCACGTGCGCCGGCGCGAGGCGCGGCGGCAGCACCAGGCCATCGTCGTCGCTGTGGGTCATGATCAGCGCGCCGACGAGCCGTGTGGAAACGCCCCACGACGTGGTCCAGGCAAATGTCTCCTTGCCCTCCTGATTGAGGAACTTGATCTCTTGGGCTTTGGCAAAGTTCTGACCCAGGAAGTGGGACGTGCCCGCCTGCAGGGCCTTGCGGTCCTGCATCATGGCTTCGATCGAGTAGGTGTTCACGGCGCCAGGGAACCGCTCGCCGGCGGTCTTTTCGCCCTTGATCACTGGCATGGCCATGTAGTCCTGGGCGAACGTGGCATACACGTCCAGCATCTTGAGCGTCTCTTCCACGGCCTCTTCTTGCGTGGCGTGGGCCGTGTGCCCCTCCTGCCACAGGAACTCCGTCGTGCGCAGGAACATCCGCGTGCGCAGCTCCCACCGCACGACGTTGGCCCATTGATTAATCAGGATCGGCAGATCGCGATAAGACTGCACCCATTTGGCGTACATGCTGCCGATGATGGTCTCGCTGGTGGGTCGCACAATCAACGGCTCTTCCAGCTTGCCGGTGGGCACTAGCTTTCCATCCGGTCCCGGCTCCAGCCGATGGTGCGTAACCACCGCACATTCCTTGGCAAAGCCCTCCACATGCTCCGCTTCCTTTTCTAGAAAGCTCAGCGGAATGAACAATGGAAAGTACGCGTTCTGATGGCCGGTCTCCTTGAACATCCGGTCCAGCACGCGCTGGATGTTCTCCCACACGGCGTAGCCCCACGGCTTGATGACCATGCATCCGCGGACCGGCGAAACCTCCGCCAGATCGGCCGCCCGGACCACCTGCTGATACCACTCCGGATAATCTTCCAGACGCGTGGGCGTGATGGCATTCTTCGCGGCTTTGGCCATTGCTCGATTCCGGACGGGAGAGTTGCAACTGTGCGAAACTAGGGGCCGTTAGCATGGCAAAGCCGACCCAGACTGTCCAGGGCGATGGGTCAGTAGTCAGTCGTCAGTAGTCCGTAGAAGTAGAACGTAGGGTGGGTCGAGTCTTCGAGACCCACCATCCGGTACTTGCCCCCTGTCTGCCCTCTGTCTCCGTACTCCGTACTCAGTAACGTGCCCCCTCTGTCCTCCAACCGCAAGCTAGGCTTCCGAAGGTACACTCCGCTGTCAATGCAAGCAGCAGTTTGATGGACGCATTACTGGAACCGCCGGTTTCGCGGGAAACGCTGCCCGAGCCGTCGCATTCGATGCGGACACTCGACGGATGCGATGGGTTCCATGCATTGGCCGAGACGTGGCGTAGGCTCGGCGGAATCGCCGGCGGGCCGATCGAGCAATACGAGTGGTCGGCCGCTTGTCTGGCCACCGTGGGCATCGCATCGACGGTGCAGGTTGTAACGGCCGCGCAGGACGAACAGCTCTTGGCGTTGGTCCCGCTGGAAACCAAGCGGCTGGCGGGCGTGACGCGAAGATTAATGCTGGCTCTCGATTGGCATCGCGAGCCAATGGATCTGCTGTTCGCCGATCCGCTCGCGCTACGGTCGTTAGCCCGCGAGTTGGCACGGGACGGCCGGCCCTACGTCTTCGGCCGCTTGCCGGCGGAATCGCTGAGCGTGGCCGCGTTGCGAGTGGCCTTCGCCGGCCGGGCCTGGGTCCTCGCCAGATCGCAGGCGCCGTGCCCCTGGCTCTCGCTCGATGCCTCGTGGGAATCGCCCGAGCAACATCTGAACTCCGGCCGCCGCTCGGATCTCCGCCGCGCGCAACGCAAGGCGGAGAAGCTGGGACCGGTGCGTGCGGAGTTCCTCACGCCGCAGATCGACGAGCTCGACGCGTTACTCGACGAAGCGTTTGCCGTCGAGGCGCGCTCCTGGAAAGGCCGCGAAGGCACGGCCATGGCCTGCGATCCGCTGGAGTCCGGCTTTTGCCGCGAGTATGCACAGGCCGCCTGCCGGGCTGGCGTGCTGCGGCTTTGCTTCCTGCGGATCGGCGAGCAAGCCGTCGCCATGCAAGTGGCCATGGTCCAGGGAGGCAGCTTCTGGTTGCTCAAGATCGGCTACGATGCCGAGTTCGCGGCCTGCTCTCCCGGCATGCTGTTGTTGCGGGATTCGATCGCCCACGCCGCCCGAGCTAGTCTCAAGACGTTTGAGTTTCTCGGCCAGGCGGAGCCGTGGATCGAGACTTGGACTCCGCACTATCGGCCGACGCTCAGCCTGCGCGTCTATCCTTACAACCTGCACGGCGCAGCCGCCGTGACCGCCGATGCCGCCGTGCTGTTGGGGAACAAGGCTCGCGTGAAATCGCAACAGGCCGCGGCGAGAGCTCGCGACGTGCTGAAGGCCGCCGTCTTGCCAATCGTCCAGCGCGCAGCCCGCAACTACATCGCCGGAGAAACTCTGGGTGATGCCGGGCGCGTGGTTGCACGGCTGGCCGGCGAGGGGCACTTCGCCACGATCGGCTTCTGGGACACCGAGCAGCACACGGCCCGCCAAGTTGCTGATCAGTATCTGGCCGGGCTCGACGCGCTGCCTGCCGACGCGCCGCAGACGTACCTCTCGATCAAGCTGCCGTCGCTGCGCTACTCGGCCGAGTTGCTCGGCGAGA
>JBGTDH010000536.1:0-4456 GCA_041748435.1 Pirellulales bacterium | reverse complement strand
TTACGGACTGGTCTTTCGTCTCAGGTTGCTCTCCACCTTTCCTCACGGAAACGCAGTTACCACTATCGACTACAGGCAGGCAACGTTAGCCTGAGAGGGACTTCCACCCTCCTGATCAAACGCCTTCATAGGCGCACTAGTCTTCATGCTCCGCATGAAGAAACGCGGCATCGGTCTCGCTCAGACACGAGATGGCAAACAGGTCTTCCCCGCCGCCGCGCGGATTTCATCACGCGGGAGCGTGATGACTACAACGCGGCGCGCGGCCGCGTTATCTCTAATAGACCAACCGAACGCAAGCAACATCCAGATCGCACCCCTCGAGGCGCCCTTGTCCATCCCACACTGCCCGGCCACCGAGAAACTGGCCGCCTTCGCGCTGGGGCGGATGGGCGAAATCGACGCCGAGCCGATTGCCGAGCATCTCGATGCTTGCCTGACTTGCGCCGAGACGATCGATCAACTCGCCGAATCGACGGATGTGGTGTTAACGCGGCTCAAATTGCCGACCCAGGGACGTTACGCCGGCGACGCCCAATGCCGCCAGGTGCTGGATCGCGTCAAGATGCTCGGCCACGCGCAGACCCTGGTCGGCGAGCCCACCGTGACGCCGGACGATGCGAGCCCCGTCTCCACCAGATCAGTTGCACTCTCGCACTTGCGAGATTACGAATTGCTCGAGAAGGTGGGCGAAGGAGGCATGGGCGCGGTCTACAGAGCCCGCCATGCGCGGCTGGACAAGACCGTGGCCGTGAAGGTGTTGCCCGCCGACCGTTTGCGGAACCCGGCCGCGGTGGCTCGCTTTCAGCGCGAGATGCGGGCCGTAGGCAAGCTCGATCATCCGCATCTGGTGCGGGCTATGGACGCCGGCGAGGTGGATGGCACGCACTTCCTGGTGATGGAGTATGTCGAGGGAGTCGATCTGGCCCAACTCGTCCGAGAGCACGGGCCGCTGCCCATCGCGGAGGCGTGTGAATTGATCCGGCAGGCGGCGATCGGCCTGGAAGAGGCGCACGAGCAGGGCCTGGTGCATCGCGACATCAAGCCTTCCAACCTGATGCTTTGTCAGGTTCGTGCGGCCAGCGGTCGAGGCAAGCCCCCCGTGGTGAAGGTGCTCGATCTAGGCCTGGCTTTGCTGGCCGAAGCCCACACGCCCGAGACGCAGGGTCTCACCAGCGCCGGCCAGCTCATGGGCACGCTCGATTACATGGCGCCGGAGCAAGGGTCCGACAGTCATATCGTCGACATCCGGGCGGACATCTATTCCCTCGGCGCCACGCTGTACAAACTGCTCACGGGGGAAGCGATCTATTATGGCCCCGCCTATCAGACGCCGGTGCAGAAGCTGATGGCGCTGGCCAATTCTCCGGCGCCGCCGATTCAATCGCGTCGCCGCGAGGTCCCGGCGGCGCTGGCGGCGGTGGTTCATCGGATGCTGGAGAAGAACCCCTCGCGGCGCAACGCTTCGCCGAAGGAAGTGGCCGAGGCGTTGGCGCCGGTCTGCGCCAAGGCCAAATTTAGAACGCTGTTGTCGGCTGACGCGATCTCGCAGGAGCAACCGCGCGATGACGCGAAAGTTCATCCCAAACCGCGTGCCTCGCAACCCGCGCGCAAGCTGGCAGTCCTGCTGGCCGCCGGCGTCGTCGCTGTTGTGGCGGGCGTGTTGATCTTTTGGCAGACATCAAGCGGCACGGTCCGCATCCAGATCAACGACCCCACGATCACAGCCCAGATCGGTCCGGCGGGAGCGACCATTCGCCGCGGCGAAGAGCGCCCGATCGAGCTGAAACTTGGAACGCATGGCCTGCGCATCAAGCAGGGCGATCTGGCGTTCGAGACGGTCAACTTCGTTCTCACTCGCGGAGAGGCGGCCACGCTCATAATCGAGTTGCTTCCGGGCAGGGTGCAAGTGACCGATGCTCAAGGGCGTTCCATCGGTTCGGTGAAGTTGCCGCCTCCTCCGATCGCCGCGCATGTGGACCGCCCGGCCGAGGGTCGCACCACGGCGGAGGTCATCGCAACCAATCCCGACGACGGCTTTGTGCCGCTGTTTAATCGTGACGATCTAAGCGGCTGGAAGGTCAAGCGATCGGCCACGATCGTTTGGCGAAATGAGAATGGCACGATCACCGGCCGCAACAACTCGGCCAGTCCCAACAGCGCCGGGCAGTTGTGCAGCCAGAAGGAATACCAGAACTTTCATTTCTGCTGCGAGGTGCTGGCCGGATCGGGCGTGCTGCCGATCATCATGTTCCGCGACGACGACAGCCTGGCGAAAGGAAAGCGGCGCGGCTATGCCCTGATCGATCCCGTGCCTGGCGCCCCGTTGATTGCCGAGGGTTGGGGGCATGGCAGCCTGTATGCCGACGATTTTCAAGTCCAACCGCATCAATCGCGGTTGGCGCCGTCGGGTCACAAAGATCTGGGCATCAACACGGGCGATTGGTATCGCTTGGAGTTTATCGCCCAGGGGCAGGCTGTCGAAGTCCGCATCAACGGCCGGATGACGACCACGTTCTCCTCGACTCATCCCGAGTTGAATAAGCCCGGCTCGATCACGCTGCGCTGCGGCGCCGGCGCAAAGATCGCCTTCCGCAATTTGGAGATCAAGGAGTTGTCGCCAGAATGATATGTCACCGTTAACACGACGGAGTTAGCTCCCATGCGCAAGACCTCGTTTTCCACGCAGCTCACGCTCCTCTCGTTGCTGCTGCTGCTGCTGCTCTCCACGCCCGATGCGGCCCGCGGGGATGCGCGGCAAGAGTATCTCGATCTGGCCGTGAACCTGTCGCACGATTACCGCTTAAACAACGCCCAGGCGGCCCAGGATCCGAAGCGAGCGAATCTTGAGAGACTCGCCAAGAGCGCCAGCGAGAAGAGCATTCAACACGCCGCGACGATGCTGGTGAATGGCATCGACGCCGCGGAGAAGGAGCGCCTGGCCGCGAAGCAATCGAGCGAAGAGCAAACGCGGATCGCCAGGGAGCGGCTGGCGGCCATCGAGCGGGGCGAGTACGTCTATGAAGAGGAGTACGACGATGTGATGGCGGACGGCCGAGTCGCGCGGCGTAAGCGAACCGTCGACCAGAGCCTGATTCCGTTCCTGTGGAACTCGATGTATCTGAATCGCCCGGACGAGCCCACCAATCCGGAATGGGAAGTCTTCAAGCAAAGGATCGCCACCGAGCGATCGCGGGCCAGCGGCTGGGACCAGGTGCTGCCAGGCATGGCCGATCGCCTGGCGGGCCCGCTTTCCCGTCAACCGCTGGTGGCCATTAAGTACCTCGCCGATGGCCCCGGCGGTGTGCCGATCTCCGAGACGCAGCCCGGCTACGGCGATGGACTCCCCGGCCGTAGTGCGTTCCGCGGCAGGTATGTCGCGCGCAATCTGGCCAACCGTGATTTGCACAACGTCACGCTGGCTGTCGAGATGTTTCATTACTCCACGCTCCCCGAGCCGACGCTGCGGCACGTGTATTTCATTCCTCTCTGGAAGAAAGACGCCACGGTCGAGTTCTCCCGCACCTTTCTTCCCGATCCCAAGCGCGGCGGCGCGAAGTATCGTGTCTCGGCGTTGGAAATAGATGCTTGGGGTCACTTCCTGCCGATTTCCGAGTTGTCGATGATGGCCGGCATCGTGCGCATGCGCTCGGCCCTCTGGTCCGACGAGGCCCGCCAGGCCCCGACCATCTCGGAGTTGCCCGAACGCGCCAACATCGTGGCGCCGACGTTGATCAAGCTGGCCGAGGCGCGCGTCAAATCGAAGTATGCCGTCACGCCGGAGAATCGTCCGGCATCGCCGCCGGGCGCGAGCAAGCAAAAGTCACCCGAGGAATGGACGCAAACCATGCTGGAGGACTTGGCGCGTCCCGTGCTGGCGTTCATGCCGGCGAACTCGGAGCACGCGCGCAAGGCCGAGCGGATGCTGAAGGACTTCAAAGCCGTGCGGACCGAACTCCTGGCCAACCCTTCCGCGGAACTCCTTACGGCCTGCGCGGAAGGACAGCGGTATGTCGGCAATTGGTCGACAGCCGCCGAGGGCAAGCTTGGCATTCAGTTTCTCTCCCGCGATGCCGCCGGCAAGCGCATCCGCGCGGAGGTGTTTGACCCTCAGCAACCGAATCGCCGGCGGCTCGTGGCCGGCTTCATTGCCCGTGACGCGCTACACGAGCACGAGTTAATCCTGCTGGAGCCCTTCTCCTCAGGCCAGGCGGCGCCGGAGCAAGCCACTCCCAAGAGAGGCGCCGTACCCCCCCAACACGATCCCGACCCGCTGCGTGAGCGCATTAAGACGTACCTCATCCGGCTGGGGGATCGCGGTGCGCTGATCTGTCAGGCGTCTGAGAAAGATCTGCCCACGGCCGCAACATTGTACATTCCCGGTGGATTCTTGCTGGAGCCGACGCGCGGCGATGGCAAGGAACTGGCCGACGCCAGAGCACGAGAGAAAACAGCG
>JBGTDH010000535.1:0-4386 GCA_041748435.1 Pirellulales bacterium | reverse complement strand
GCTAGCCGTAAGCGCCGCGGCAGTGGGAGGCCCCAGCGGATCACGCGACAGCGGCACGTGCAACAGCTTCAGATTGCCGGCCGAGTCTTGCCACAGGTTAGCGGGCCGCACGTCGCCGTGCGTTTGGCCTCCCTTATGCAGCTCGGCCAGTCCCAACGCAGCCTGACGTGCCAGGCGGCAAGCATCGGCCGGCGTGAAGGCTCGCCGCGCCGCCAGGAATTCCTCCACAGAACGCCCCTGCAGATCGCTGAAGACGCAAAACTTGAACGCCTCCAGATCGACCAGGTGATACAGCCTCGCCACATGCGCGTGCCGAACCGCCATGGCCTGCCCCAGCACTTGCCGCAGCCGTGCCAATGCCTGGGGATCTTGCAGGTGCGATCCCGAAAGAAAGGCCAGCAACGCCGGCTGTTTAGTCGGCGCGTGCAAGGCGCGAAACAAACCTTGCAGCCGGCCGCTGTCGACACGGTCCGTAATCTTGTAATCGCCGTAGAGGAAAGGACCTGGCCGCCGGGCCAGCAGCACCTTGGCCTGATACCGCGTGAGCACGCGCTGCGCAATGAGCCACTCGGACAGGGTGACGGCGTTGCCCGTTGCCGTGGCCCCTTGGATCTGCGCAAAGGCCCCGGTCAGCCGTTGGCACTCCTCGGGCTTAAACAGCCGGCTCTCGATGGCCAGCTTCCAGAACTCATCGATCGAAAACGGCATGCGTCTGTTCCGCAGCTACCAAATAGGGCCCGACTGACACCTCTTCAACTGTAACCGATTGCTTCCCGCCTCCGCAAAGGGGAAGGCGCATGTGCAGGGTGGCGTAGGGTGGTGTCGAGTCTGCGCGACCCACCACCAACCGCGTGGGTAGCTGAATTCGTGAGAATTCAGAAGCCCGGAACTGTCAACACTTCCACTACGCCACGCGCACGCGCGAAAACGGGGGGCGCGGTCCCGGAATCCCTACATGGGCAAGACCCCCTGCCAGCCGCCCTGCGCGATGCCGCCTCGAACGTGTAGCCCGCCTCGGTGAGCAACTCACGTCGTCGCGGCGAACCACTGGTCAGAATTAATCGCATAAAATCACCCTGGGAACTCAGCCGGTTTTCTCCACGAGAGCAGATAGCGGCACGGCCAACAAGCTTGAATCTGGGCGTTGAACAAGCCCGCGCTCTCCGCCAGTTGCCGCGCCTCATCGATGGTGAAAGCGGCTTGCACGGAGCGGGGGCCATCAACATGCACCACCGGAGAGCGCGTGAGGACGCGCGTTGCCAGCCATGCAAGTGCGTAACCAGCGCGACTGCGGACCAGATCGTTCACCAGCACCAGCCGGCGTGCGCGCTGCCTCATCTGCCGCAGCAGCTCGACAGCATGCTTCGCATCTTGATGGTGCAAGAACAAGGAACATGCCACGACGTCGAAATGCTTCGCTTGGTCGAGTGCGAACACATCGCTGTGCAAGAAAGTAACCGCGGCGCCGGCGCGGCTGGCTTTCTGACGGGCATGTTCGACGGCCACCTCGCTGACATCGCAACCCGTCGCCTCGAGCGAGATTCCCGCCCGCCGGGCTTGTTGCCACAGGCCGATGGTCACATCGCCGCCGCCGCTGCCGAGATCGAGCACGCTCAACGTTTGCGACGGATTCTCCCGCGCCAAGCGGCGAATGGCCGGCCATAGAATCTGTGTCGAGCGGCTGAGACGGTTAATTCGCGCCAGGCCACGCAACGCCTGGGCGTGAAGGCTTGGGTCCAGGCCGGGATCGTCCATCCACTCCGGTTGCAGTTCGCGATGCACCAGGTCGCGCACGTCGGCCTCAACCGTCCAGAGCCTTCAAGGCGGCCAGCACCTGCTCATCGTGCCCGTCGACAGAGACTTTCTTCCAGACCTTGCGCACGACGCCTTCCGCATCGATGAGAAACGTGCAGCGCTGGATGCCCATCGACTTCTTGCCGTACATGTTCTTCTCGCGCCAGGCTCCGTACTTCTCCGCTACTTTGTGATCAGCGTCGGCCAGGAGCGGGAAGTTGAGTTCGTACTTGTCGCGAAACTTGACGTGGCTGGCGACGTCGTCGGTGCTCACGCCGAGAACCTTGGCGCCCAACTTCTTGAGTGGGGCCTGCTGATCGCGAAAGGCGCAGGCCTGGCGCGTGCAACCGGGCGTGTCATCCCGGGGATAGAAATAGAGCACCACGGGCTGGCCCTTGAGCGCGGACAGCTTGATCTTGGCGCCATCGTCGGCCGGCAATGTAAAATCCGGCGCCTTCGTCCCTTCTTCAATCCAGTCGCTCATCGTGTTTACGCGTGGTGGAGACGGCTTATGCCAAAGCTGCCGCATTATAGCGGTCGCCGGTGAATTGACGAGTTGCCCGCAGCCCCCTAAACTCGGCAAGTTGCATTTCACTCCCGCGCTGCGCCACCTAACTGCATTCGCCCGGCATGTCTATCGAACAGCTTTCGATCAATACGATTCGCACCTTAAGCATGGATGCCGTGCAGGCGGCCAATAGCGGCCATCCCGGCACGCCCATGGCGCTGGCGCCCATTGCCTACACGCTGTACAACGAGGTGCTCCGCTACGATCCCGAAGATCCGGCCTGGCCCGGACGCGACCGCTTTATTCTCTCCTGCGGCCACGCCTCGATGTTGCTCTACAGCACGCTGCACCTGGCGGGCGTGAAGCAACTGGATCAGCATGGCAAGCCCACCGGGGAGCAGGCCGTCACGCTCGACCAGATCAAGCAGTTCCGGCAATTGCACAGCCGCACGCCGGGCCACCCGGAAAATTTCTACACGAGCGGCGTGGAGACCACCACCGGACCGCTTGGCCAGGGGGCCGGCAACAGCGTGGGCATGGCCATCGCGAGTCGCTGGCTGGCGGCCCGCTATAACAAACCGGGCTGTGAGCTGTTCGATTTCAACGTCTATGCGTTGTGCAGCGATGGCGACTTAATGGAGGGCGTGACGGCCGAAGCCGCCTCCCTGGCCGGCCATCTGCGGCTAGCCAATCTGTGCTGGATCTACGATGACAACCGCATCACGATCGAGGGGGACACCTCGCTGGCCTTCAGCGAAGACGTGGGCACGCGTTTCCAGGGCTATGGCTGGCACGTCATGCGTGTAGCGGATGTGAACGATCTGGCCGCGCTGCGGAAGGCTTATCAAGAGTTCCATAAGACGAACGATCAGCCCACGCTCATTATTGTGCGCAGCGAGATTGCGTACGGGTCGCCGAATAAAGTCAATACGCACGAGGCGCATGGCGCTCCGCTGGGAGACGACGAGATTCGCCTCACCAAGGCGGCCTACGGCTGGCAAGATGCCAAGTTCCTGGTGCCGGAGGAAGTGCTGTCGCACTTCAAGCAGGGCATCGGCAAGCGCGGCGCAGAGGCGCGGGCTGGGTGGCAGAAGAAGTTCGCCGAGTATCGTCAGAAGCATCCGCTGCTGGCGGCCGAGGTCGAACAGATGCATAAAGGCGAGTTGCCGGCCGGATGGCAAGAGGCGCTGCCGACGTTTCCACCGGACGCGAAGGGCGTGGCCAGCCGCATTTCCAGCGGCAAGGTGCTCAACGCCCTGGCGGCCAAGATTCCTTGGTTCATCGGAGGCTCGGCCGATCTGGCGCCTTCGACCATGACGCTGTTGAAGTTTGAAGGCGCCGGCGATTTCGGCCCCTCCAACTACGGTGGGCACAATTTTCACTTTGGCATTCGCGAGCACGCCATGGCCGCCGCCTGCAACGGCATGGCACTCTGCGGATTGCGACCCTACGGCGCGACGTTCTTCATCTTCAGCGATTACTTGCGTCCTTCGATGCGCCTGGCCGCGCTGATGGGAGTGCCCTCGCTGCTGGTCTTCACGCACGACTCCATTGGCGTCGGCGAAGACGGTCCGACGCACGAGCCGGTCGAGCAATTGGCCGCCTGTCGCGCCATTCCGAATCTGTTGGTCATCCGGCCGGCCGATGCCAATGAAGTCGCCGAGGCTTATCGCGTGGCACTGGCAACCAAAAATCAACCCGTGGCAATGGTGCTGACGCGGCAGAACTTGCCCACGCTGGATCGCACTAAGTATGGCGCCGCCGCGGGCCTGGCCAAGGGCGCCTACACAGTGCTGGATGCTCCGGGCGGCAAACCGCAGGTGCTGCTCCTGGGCACCGGCAGCGAAGTATCGCTATGCGTGGAAGCGGCGGAGCAGTTGCAGAAAGAGGGCATCGCCGCGCGCGCCGTGAGCATGCCATGTTGGGAACTGTTCCAGTCCCAGGATCCTGCCTACAAGGAGAGCGTGCTGCCCGCCACCGTGACCGCGCGTGTGGGAGTGGAAGCGGGTGTGCAGTTCGGTTGGGAGCGTTATCTCGGTCTGACGGGCCGCTTCGTGGGCATGCGCAGCTACGGCGCGACGTTC
>JBGTDH010000534.1:0-6836 GCA_041748435.1 Pirellulales bacterium | reverse complement strand
CAGTGGACCGGCACGTTCAACCCGCGTAAGGTAGGAGAAGGGGAGTTGTTGGAGTTGTACCGCGCCGCAATGTAGGCGGCATGCTCTTGCGGCGACAGAATCTTATGGCAACCGTTGAAATTGGTCGAAGGGAACCCTTCATCGCAGCACCCGAACGTGCGACCACCGCGCCCTCGCGGGCAGGAACGGTCGTGCTTCATTTCGACCGAGGGCAAGTCTCGATTCCGCCGCTGGTATCCCTTCAGGAGTTTCGGGAATGGGCCACGTCCGATCAGTTTCCCAGCGGCGGGCGTATAGACTATCTTTCCGGTCGCATCGAGGTTGACATGTCGCCCCAGGACATCTACCGCCACGGAATGGTCAATGGCGAAATTTTTCAGGTCTTGTATCACCGCGTGAAGCAAACTGGACTAGGGCGGATTCTTCAGGGGCAGACGTTGCTTTCATGTCCTGACGCGGATTTGTCCGCCGAACCGGACATCATCTTTGTTTCGTTCGAGTCAATGCGATCGGGACGAACTCGGCGTGTTGCAAAAGCGAACGACGAGTCCCGCTCCGTCGAATTTGAGGGTTCTGCGGATCTAGTCATCGAAACGGTCAGCGATAGCTCGGTGCGCAAGGACACGGTGTTACTCCCCGTCTCGTACTACCGCGCCAACGTCACGGAGTTTTGGCTGGTCGATGCTCGGGGCGAGGAATTGCTGTTTCAGATCAACCATCGCGGGCCAATCGCTTACGAGCCGGTCCCGGTCGATGCGGAGGGCTACCAGTATTCGGACGTCTTGGAATGCTCGTATCGCCTGGAGCGTTATCGCGACCAGGACGGTGATTGGGCCTACGACTTGAAAGAGAAGCCGGCAAAGGATGGTGGTTCATGATCTATCGATTCGCAGGCATGTGGTGTGTTCTGGCTGGCTATTGCTTGGCTGTCTCGGGCGCGGAGAGCAAAACTGCCGGCTGGCCGCTGTTTCGCGGCGATGCCCTGATGAGCGGCGTGGCCAAGGAGCCGTTGCCGGAGAAGCTGAGCGTGCTGTGGAAGTACACCGTGCCCAAGGGCGCGTTCGAGGCCACTGCCGTGATTGCCGAGGGCGTGGTGTATGTCGGCGATCTGGATGGCCACTTCTATGCACTCGATCTGGCCACCGGCAAAGAGAAATGGAAATACAAGACCGAGATCGGCTTCAAGGGAGCGGCCGCTTATCGTAACGGGGCCCTTTTCGCGGGCGATATGGATGGCCGCGTCTATTGCCTGAATGCCGCCGATGGCAAGCCGCGCTGGACGTTCCAGACGCAGGCGGAGATCGACGCCAGCCCGAACTTCTACAAAGACAACGTGCTGATCGGTTCGCAGGATGCCACGCTCTACTGCCTCTCGGCCGATAAGGGAGAGTTGGTCTGGAAGTATGCCATCGAAGATCAGATTCGCTGCTCGCCCACCGTCGTGGAGAATCGCTGCTTTGTCGCGGGCTGCGATGGCAAATTGCACGTGATCGATCTGGACAAAGGCGCCGCCATCTCCAGCGTGGCGATTAACAGTCCCACCGGCTGCACGCCCGCCGTGCTGAAGGACGTGGCCTTTGTGGGAACGGAGGATGGCACGTTCTTCGCGCTCAACTGGCGGGAGGCTTCGCAGGTCTGGAGTTACAAGCCGGACAAGCCGCTCTCGATTCGCTCGTCGGCCGCGGCCACCGCGGACATCGTGATCGTTGGCAGCCGGGACAAGCAGGTGCATGGCCTGCATCCCAAGACGGGCGACAAGGTCTGGACGTTCCCGACTCGCGGCAGATTCGATAGCTCGCCGGTCATCGCCGGCACGCGGGCGTACATCGGATCGTCCGATGGCCGGTTGTACGCATTGGACATCAAGACGGGCCAGAAGGTCTGGGAGTATGAAGCCGGCGGAGACTTCGCCGCCTCTCCCGCCGTGGCGGGCAGCCGCCTGGTGATCGCCAACACCGACGGCACGCTGTACTGCTTTGGAGCCAAATAACGTCATGCCCACGGAAGCCATCAAGACCGAGGTCGGCAACTACTTCATCTCCAACTACCCGCCGTTCTCGCAATGGACGGCCGAGGGGTTGGCGGACGTGGAAGCCGTGCTGCATGCGCCGCCGGACGCTGTGCCGCTGGGACTGTACTTGCACATCCCCTTCTGCCGCAAGCGATGCAAGTTCTGTTACTTCCGCGTCTATACCGATAAGAATTCGCACGACGTCGAGCGTTACGTCGCCGGGCTGTCGCGCGAGATCGAATTGGTGAGCCAACTGCCCGTGATGGGGGGCCGGCCGTTCCGTTTTGTCTACTTCGGCGGCGGGACGCCCAGCTTCCTCAGCGGCAAGCAACTCACGTCGCTCGTCGATCGCCTGCGGGCCAACATCAACTGGGACCAGGCAGAGGAAGTCACGTTCGAGTGCGAGCCGGGAACGCTCAGCGAGCCCAAGGTCCACACACTTCGCGAACTGGGTGTCACGCGCTTGAGCCTGGGCGTGGAGAACTTCAGCGACGCGATTCTCGAGGAGAACGGCCGCGCGCATCTTTCACCCGAAGTCTACAAAGCCTGGTCTTGGATCCAGGCGGCCGGTTTTCCCAACGTCAACATCGACCTCATCGCCGGCATGGTTGGCGAGACGTGGGACAACTGGCGGGATTGCATCCGCAAGACGATTGAGCTCGATCCCGATAGCGTGACGATCTACCAGATGGAGTTGCCCTTCAACACGGTCTACTCCAAAGACATTCTGGGGCACGTCATCGAAACGCCCGTGGCCGATTGGCCTCTCAAGCGTGAGTGGGTCGACTACGCCTTCGACGAGCTTGCCGCCGTGGGCTACAGCGTCTCCAGCGCCTATACCATGGTTAAAGACAAGAGCAAGGTTAACTTCAGCTATCGGGACAACCTGTGGCGCGGCAGCGACCTCTTGGCCACCGGCGTGGCCAGCTTCGGGCATGTCTCGGGCGTGCATTATCAGAACCAGCCCGAGTGGGAAACGTATCTCAGTTCGCTGGAGGCGGGGCGGCTTCCGCTGTACCGCGGAATGCGCTCCACGCCGCATCAGTTGCTGGTGCGGGAGATGATCTTGCAGCTCAAGACGGGCCGCATCGATGCTGCGTATTTCCGCCGGAAGTTCGGCGTGGAGATCCTGGACGAGTGGCGCGATGCTTGGAGCGAGCATGTGGCCGAAGGCCATGTCGAGATCGAAGGCGACAGCATCGGTGTTACCCGCGCGGGTCTGCTGCGCGTCGATGGCCTGTTGCCTGCCTTCTTCGAGCCGGAGCATCAAGGGGTTCGCTACACATGAGCGAGCTGGTCTTCCTGATGGGCCAGTTCGAAGCCCGGTTTCCCACGGATCGCCTGTATGCCAAGAACCACATGTGGGCCTTGCCTTGGGACGGGGGCCATCGCTACGGCTTTGCGGCCTATGCGGTGCGGCTGCTGCAGGACGTTTATTTCCTTGATTGGACCGTCGATCCCGGCACACAATTGAGGCCAGGCCAGTCGCTGGGTTCGATCGAGAGCTCCAAGGCCGAAAGCGAGTTGTATTCCCCGGCGGCCGGCCGATTGACGGAGTTCAACCAGGCGCTGCTGGCGGATCCTTCCACGATCAATGTTGACAAGTACGACGGCGGTTGGCTGTTTTACTTGGAAGGCGCCGGCGAAGGCCTGCTTTCGCCCGAGCAGTACCTCGTGCATCTGGAAGGAAGCTGGGCCATTGCCCAGAAGACGATCAAAGGACAGATGAACGAATAACATGGCCAAACGCATTACCGTCGTCGTTTCGCAGGGGCAGAGCGCCAATCCGCAGAAGCGCCAACTGGAGGAGGACCTCGTCTCCGCCCTCCTCTTCCAGCCGGGCGTGGAGGTCACGGTCATTCCCAACCTGTACGATTTGGCGCCCGATGGAACCGGCATGCTCTGCCTGCAAGGCATCATGGGCGACATGGTGATCGCCAGTTGGCTCTACCCGCGTGCCGCGCATTGGGTACTCGATCGCAACCAGATTCGCGGCCACTTCGGCGCGACGCTGCTGGAATCAGGCGAGGCGGATGACGACGAAGAGGAGGAAGGCGAAGTAGAAGCAGCCGAGATCGAGAAGAGCCGCGTGCTCGCCTCGCGTGAGATGCCCAACCGCAAGATCTATCACCTGGATCTGCGGGCGGCGACGGCGGTGGACCCACTGGTGGCCGAGATTCGTCGCATCGTGAAGGAAGCCACGGTGCAGACGGTCGATCTGCTGGGCTTTCTGGGAGGCAGCCCGCGGCCGGAGCAGGTGCAGCGATACCTTACGCCCACCCCAAGCAACGTGGCCCATGAGCCTCCCGCGCCGGTGCGCGTGGAGGAGGCCCCGTCGCGGCGTTGGTACCCGGTAATCGATTACAGCCGCTGCACGAATTGCATGGAGTGCCTCGATTTCTGCCTGTTCGGCGTGTACGGCGTCGATCGGATTGAGACGATTCTGGTAGAGCAGCCGGACAACTGCCGCAAGGGCTGCCCGGCGTGCAGCCGCGTCTGTCCGGAGAATGCCATCATCTTCCCGCAGCACAAGACGCCCGCCATCGCCGGCAGTCCCGACGGAAACGCGGGCGCCTTTAAGATCGATCTCTCGAAACTGTTCGGCGCGCCGGATGCCTTAGGCCAAGCCGTGCTGGAGCGAGACGTGGAACTCGTGGCCGTCGGCCGCGACGCCGTCGGCATGGCCATCGGCATCCCCAAGCGCCAGGACGGCAAGTCCGCCGAGCCCAAGGACGACCTCGACAGCCTGATCGACCAATTGGACGACTTGGGGCTCTAGAGTGGAGTTGAAGCGGCGTCGCCCAGGCTCAATACTTGTAAGGGTTTAGAACCGCATCAGGCTTGTCGAGGCGAATGTGGTCATGAATCATGCCCGTCTCTCTGGATTCTCACTGATCGCCTTATGCTGCGGTCCGGTGAGCGTGCTGGCTCAGTCCGGCGCTCGCAACGACGTAGCCGAGCCCGAGACAACGCGGCCTCTCGTTGAGATTCAGGTGCTCGTCGCCGAATGGAAGACCGCGCCTCCGGAAGCCGGTCGAGAAACGCTCAACGAGTTGTCTGGCGACAGCCATGCCGTAGCCGAGCGTGTCGCGGCACTGCGCAAGGCCAACCGGCTGGCCGTCCTCGAGCGGTTTCGACTGATGGCGCTGGATGGCGCGCAGGCACGATCTTCGTCCAATGAGGCCGTTCCCATCACGGACGGTGTTGCGATGTCGCCGCAAGGCGTGATACGCCTGGCGGTCCCTCGCAATGTTGGAACCTTCTTGAGGGTGCGGCCCAAAGTCGCGCAGCCTGATGCGATCCAACTGGGTTTCGAATTCGAGCAGTCTAAGCTCGCGGACGCCCCCGATGCCATCTGGGTGGCGTCCGATCAAGGGCAACGCATCGCCGCCACGAAGATGACCACGTTTTTGGTCGTGACCGCGTTGCGCATCCGCAGTGGTCAAACTGCCGCTGTGGCGGGACACTCCAATGACGGACGCCATCTCCTGCTCCTGGTGACCGCATCTGTTGTCCCTTGACTGGTGGTTTCCCAATGCGCGATTTGGAGGTTTGAAGTGTTCTGCCGCACCGGACTCCTCGCGGTGTATCTGATCGGTTGCCTCACATCTCCGATGCGGGCTCAGCAGCCAACTGCGCGAGATTCGCGCGAAGCGGCGCCCCTGCCGGCCGTAGCTGGCTTTCCGCCGATGGCTGAGATCGAGCTAACGCTAGCCGAATGGTCGACCAGGCCGGGCGATGCCGGCGGCGATCCGCTCGAGGAACTCGTGGGCTCCGGGCAGGAGGTGGCCGAGCGTGTCGCCGTGCTGGAGAAAGCTCGCAAACTCACTGTCGTGGAGCGATTCCGTTTGACGACCGTGGAGGGAACGAAGTCGATGCTGCAATCGCAGGAGCGCGTCCCGGTGACAACCAGCGTCACTCAAAGAAAGTCCGGCGTCGGGCGGAATACGGTGGACAAGAACGTGGGCACGCAGCTCATGCTCACGATGGCGAAGGGTCCCCCCGACACTGTCCGAATGGAATTGAGCTTCGAGAAGACGCGGCTGATCACCGATGCGAAGGCGCCCCCGCTGGCCGAAATGGCGACAGGTGAGAAAGTCCTGGCGACCACCGTCGCCACACTCACGATTCAGACGGCCGTGCGCGTCGTCCGTGGGCAGACGACCGCCGTAGCCGGCCATTCGAGCGACGCCCGCCACTACGTGCTGCTCGTTTCGGCGAGGGCGGAGAACTAGGCGTTCAAGATCGATCTCTCGAAGCTGTTCGGCGCGCCGGATGCCTTGGATCGGCTGCGCTGGACACCTCGACAGCCTGATCGACCAGTTGGACGATCTAGGACTGTAGTCGATTAGCTCGTCAACCTCGCCGCAACCGGGTCGCCTGCCGCGAACTGCTTCACGGCGTCTAACGAAGTGAACTCCAACTCGTTGTAAGACGCCTCATCGCCATCACTCGGCCGTTCCCCCTGCACGCATGCGACGAGTTTTCGCACACCCTGAAAGACCCAGCGTGCGGGCATATTGCCCCAAGTAAAGGATCCATCAGAGTCACCAGCAGAAATCGACCAATCTCTTCGGCCTTGGCGAACGCCTCTTGTTCGGAATCGGCGGCCACAAGCACTATGTTCTCCCAGACCGGATACTTGTCTTGAACCCCGTCCTTCAACTCGACCGACTCGATAATGTGAGCCGCATACCATGTCATGGCATCACACAATCTCCTTGATCGGCTCGACGTGCTCGACGCCGACGAGTTTCTGATTCAGGCCGCCGTGAAAATAGCTGAGGCGATTGGGGTCGAAGCCCATCTGGTGCAGGATCGTGGC
>JBGTDH010000533.1:0-2167 GCA_041748435.1 Pirellulales bacterium | reverse complement strand
CCGCCGCCAGAATGCATGCAAACTTCGCCATCGCCGCTTCCTCCTATTAGCCTGCGTTGTCTCTGCCATTGTGCGCAGAATAGGGGACAGGGAACAGCCGGGCGCGACCCCCAGCCCCCAAGCAGTGCTAGCATTCGTGCTGTCCCCTGTTCCCTGTTCCCTGTCCCCTTAATCCGCATTGACCGGTTAGCGCCGGTTTTCTAGAGTCTGCCGGCTTGCGGGCTACACGAAGTGGCACGAGTGCGCCGTCAGGGAGGTGCGTGTGATCAACTGCCAGGATCAAGCCGGTTCGTTGCGCGCGTTTTCCGCGGAGCATGACGATCTCACAGCTTTGCCGACGGCCACGCCCTGCGATCTGTGCCAAGGCACGCAGTTCGAGCAGGTGGCGTGCTTGGATCGCCGCGGACAATCGTTGCCCACGGGGGTGTGCATTCAATGCGGGCTGGTGGCGCATCTGCACATTCCCAGCGATGCGGAGCTGGCCGAGTTCTATGCCCGCCACTATCGGCAGGACTATCACGGAGAGATCACGCCCAGCGCGCGGCGCGTGGTGAGAGCCTGGCGCAACGGAGAGCGCGTGTATGGGCAATTGGCGCCCTACGTCGCGCCGGACGATTCCGTGTTTGAGGTGGGGGCTGGCATCGGCTGCACGGTGAAAGTCTTTGAGCAGCACGGGTGCAACGCTTCGGGCATCGAGCCGGGCGAAGGATTCTGGAGTTTTTCGCGCGAGCAGTTGCATGCCCACATCCGGCGGTGCGATCTGATGGAGGTGCCCGTCGAGCCGCAGCACGATCTGGTGCTGCTGGTGCATGTGATCGAGCATCTGAACTCACCCACGCGGGCGCTAACGCGCATTCGCAGCTTGCTTAAGCCGGGCGGCCGTCTGTATGTGGAATGTCCCAACCTGGCGGCGCCCTTTGCGCTGCGATCGCGGATGTTCCATTTCGCGCACATTCACAACTTCACGCCGCCTACGTTGGCGATGATGGCCGAGAAGTGCGGCTTCACTGTGGAGGCGCGTTTCGGCACGCCGGACGATCCGAATCTGCAGATGCTCTTGCGCTGGAAAGCGTCGCCGCGCTGGCAAATTGATCCGGAGAGCTATCCGGCGACACTGAAGAGCCTGTCGCGGTACAACACGCTCACGTATCACTTGCGGGGCGGGTACCTGTGGCCGCGGCTCAAGAAGGTTTGCACCTACGCCGAGGAGCATGTGCTGGCGCAGCGGCGTCTGCGGCAGATTCTGGCCGGCTGCAGGGCGACTCCCGAGCCGAGCGAACCGTTGCATCGAAAACAGGCCGCCTGAGACATATCATGCCGCACACTGCCAACAATGCCGCGCGATGGAGTCGGTGGCGTCCTGTGATCGCCAAAGCGGCTTGTGCGGCCATGATCGCCGGACTGGCCTATGGCGCGTGGTTCGCCTTCTGGCGGCATCATCTCAAGCGGTTTGACGTGGTGCGGGAAGGGGTGCTGTTGCGCGTCGCACAGCCCACGGAGTTTGGCTTTCAGCACGTGGTCCGTCAGCACCATGTACGCACCGTGGTCAGCGTGCGACTCGAGGATCCGCCGTTGTACCGGGGGCTGATCGATCCGGGCGATCCCGACGGGGAGATCGAATCTCGTTACGTTCCGACGCAGGGGCCGAGGTACTTGCATTGGCCGCTCGGTCGGGAACCCTACTTTCCTTGGTTCACCCCCGCGGCGCTGGAAGACTTTTACAAGCTGCTGGACGATCCGGCGAATTTGCCGGTGCTGGTGCATTGCCTGGGAGGCCGGCATCGCACGGGCACCTTCGCGGCGATGTATCAATTGGAGTATGCACGCTGGCCCGTGGAAGAAGTGCTGCGGGAAATGCACTCCTTTGGCTTCGGCGACCCGGCCGCGATTCAAGATCACAATTTGCGCACCTATTTGCCGCGTCCGCTGCCGACGCCGCCGCAATGGGAATGCTTGCTCGGCGAACTGTTTCCGACGGGACCTTTGCCCCAGGCACGTCCTGCAAACTATGCGGCCTTCGTTCGTCGTCTTAAATCGGCAACGCCGGACGACCCCTTGGTCGCCCGCGCGGCGGAGTACATCCTGAACGATCGACCGTTTGCGCTGTGCCTGGCGGAGTGGTGGCTCGATCGTCCGGAAACTGCGCTTGCCAGGGCCTCCGCAACGC
>JBGTDH010000532.1:0-2367 GCA_041748435.1 Pirellulales bacterium | reverse complement strand
GGATGCGGCGCAAGCCTGCTTGGATCAGGTGGAAGCTCTCACCGCCAACGTGCAGGTGGGCAAGATCTACGAAGGCCGCGTCACGAGCGTCAAAGACTTCGGCGCCTTCGTCGAGATCATTCCCGGCAAGGACGGCCTGTGCCACATCAGCGAGCTGTCCGACGACTATGTGCAAAGCGTGGGCGACGTGTGCCGCGTGGGGGACATCATGAAGGTCAAGGTCATCGCCATCGACGACCAGGACCGCGTGAAGCTCAGCCGCAAAGTCGCCATGCGCGAGCTCGCCGAACGCGCCGCCACGAACCCGTCGTAGACGTAGTTCGTAGTACCGGCTTCAGCCGGAAGAACCGCCTAAAGGCGGGACTACGAGCGCTGCTACTGCGCTTCGGGCCGTTTCTGGCTCATGAAGCCTTGCACCGTTTTCGAGGGGCGCGGCTCGTCGTCGAACCAGCCGCTGAAGAACGACGGCCCGTCCTTGCTCTTCTTGGAACGGCTGGGCTTGGCGTCGTCCCACGAGCTATGGCTGCCGCCCCGCGCACGCGGCTCCGGCGTGTCGCTCCAGGAGAGTGCGTTCTTGGTGCGGGCAAAGAACTTCGTCGTGCCGCTGGTCATCCGGCCCCACATCGACGGCTGACTTCCGGCCGACATACGCGATGTGCTGCGTACGGGCTTGCCGCCCAGCAGCGGAGTGCGCGTGGTGTTGCTCCTGGTCTTGGTCTCGTCTTTCTGGCCGGGAATCCAACTCGTGAGCGACCAACCCTCTGCCCGCGCGGGCAAGGAAGTAAGCGTTGCACAAACGGCAATCGCCAGCGTGAGGCGCAACAGCGACATGGCAGTCTCCCAAGCTGAATCAGCGAGAAGAAGCGTTCGCGGCGACTGTTCCAGAACGCGTGCGGCGCGTAAAGAGCAGATCAGCTCTTCAGGGCGAAGACTCTCACGCTGGCGGCGTAGTCGTTGATATCGTAGCGACGCAGCAGATCGGCCAACGAGGCGTGCAAGGGCTGCGGCGATGTCCCACATTCTTGCAGAACTGGCAACCCGGACGCGCTCATCGCCGGAGAGCAACAGGCGACCTGGTTCTCCACCAGGGCGTAGGCGTTCAGATCGACGCCGCTGTCGACCACCTGCACTTCGGCAAACCCGGCTGCCAACAGCAAGCGGCGATACTCGGCCAGCGGCAGCGCTCCGGAAATGCAGCCGGCGTAGGCTAGCACGTCCTGGCTCAGCTCCAGTGGAAGGGCTTGCTTGAGGGCGATATCGCTCACGGCCAAACGGCCGCCCGGTTTAAGCACGCGGAAGATCTCGCGAAACACGGCCGCCTTGCTTGGCGCCAGGTTGATCACGCAGTTGCTGATCACGCAATCAATGCTGGCAGACTCCAGCGGCAGCAGATCGATCGCCGCCTGATGGAACTCGACGTTCACAACATCGCTCTGGCGTGCATTGCGGCGCGCCAGCTCGATCATCTCCGGCGTCATGTCGATGCCGATGGCACGCCCACAGGGGCCTACGCGGCGCGCCGCCAGGAACACATCCAAGCCGCCGCCGCATCCCAGATCGACCACCGTTTCCCCGTCGCGCAGGGAGGCAAACGCGGTGGGATTGCCACACGACAGGCCCATGTTGGCCTCGGCCGGAATGGAGAGCAACTCTTCCGGCGTGTAGCCGAAGGCCTCCGCCACGCCCCGCACACCCTCGTGCTGGCTGGAGAGTCCGCTACGCGCTACCGCCGCATATTGAGACTGTACGATGCGTTCGACCTGATCGGACATGCGCCTTCACTCCGGTGGTGTCAGTGGGCGGCAGTATACCAAAACCGGCTCGTCGCGGTCGCGGGAACGGAGTATAACCCCCCGCGTGATGCCCCAGCCGCCGGACAATTTGAGCGAGCTCCTAGTGCGTTTGGGCCTCGCCACGCGCGCGGACGTGGAGGCGGTTGCGTGGCGCGTGCGCCGATTGGCCGGCGAGCTGCCGCTGTTTGAATCCGTCTGGGTCGATGCCCTCTGCCAAGCCCGCGTGGTCACGCCCTTTCAAGCCGCTGAGCTGAACGCCGGGCGGGGCGAACGTCTGCGCGTGGGACCGTACCTCCTCTGCCGCGGCCTGGCCTCCAACGGCTTGGGCCAGTGGTATCTGGCTCGCCCGAGTAATGCGACCGCTTCCACCGGGGCTCCGCCGAGTGTTCGATTGCTGCGCGCGTCGTGCGGAGACCGCTCGGCCGACGACGTGCTGCATGAATTGCACGGGCTCATCACCGACCTCAACGCAGTGCAACACCCGGGTCTGGCGCCGCCGCGCGAGGCGGGCATTCTGGGCCGGGACTGTTGGGTTGCGGGCGATCACTTCGAGGGACATTGTGCGGCCGATTGG
>JBGTDH010000531.1:0-7973 GCA_041748435.1 Pirellulales bacterium | reverse complement strand
CCGATCCAGGTCCTGCTGCAGCTCGACCAGCGTGCGCGATTCCGGCTGCCGCAAGCGGGGCCAGAACAGCCGCGGCTGACCTTCGTGCTCGCGTGAGAGTGCGAGCGTGGCAATCGTCAGCGGATGCTCGTACAAGTGCGCCCAGGGCAGCGTCATCCAGATTTGACGCAAGGCGGGCTGCTCTGCGGAGAGCAAACCGTAGGCCTTGATAAACAGCGCCGGCCAGCCAATGCGCTGCCGCGCCGCCCGGCGCACGCGCTCGACGTCCGCGAGCTGGAAGGTGCGACTATGCACAAACGACGGCATGTGCCGGTCGTAGTGCAGAATGTCGCACACCAGGGCGCGGTTAGCGGCGGGGCGGCGGCGGTAGTGGTCGCTCATGCGGAGTCAACGGGCTGGCTGCAAGGGTCCCGTTGTCGCTTTCGACCAGATGCGGCCCAGCAGATCAGATTGCCGCCGGCCCGCGGCGCGGTGAGTACGAGCGTCAGTTTGCGTGCGGCCGGCGCGCTCGTCCTGTTCGGCGCAATCTCGCGCCGGATTTAACGAATGCCAAACAGGAGACCGCCGAAGACGGCCCCCAACACCAACGCCAGACACAGAGTGAGCCAATGCGCGACGGTTAACGGCATTGCTTGCGTGGGATCGCGATCGAGGTCGGTCATGGCGATAGCGCCGGATGTGCGGACAAGCGCCGCTCGCTTGAACATCGGGCGGCGGCTAGAGTAAGCGTAGCTCAGAAACTTGAACACTTTTCGGCGTCCGGCCATGAATCATCCCGTCTGGCTCAAGGTGGTATGCATCGTGAGCATTGTGCTCGGCTGTCTGGGCCTGCTGATGGCCGTGACCACCATCGTGGGGCAATTGATGCTCGAGCAGGTGCAGGTCACGACGCTCAAATGGATGCAAGCCATGCCGGCGATCGGAATGCCGCCGAAGATGCTTGAGCTGCAAAAGGACATGATGGGTCAAACCACCGCCATTCAGCTCCGCTGGCAGCCGGTGTTCCTGGCCTTAGGATGCCTCCATGTGTTTGTGGCGGCCGCACTCCTTGCCGGAGGCGTTCAGGCGTTGCGCAAAAAGCCGATGGGCCGCAAACTGCTGCTCTTCGCGATGACAGCAGCCACCTTGTTTGAGCTCGTGCGGCTGCCGCCCACCGCTGGGATGCAGTGGCAGATGAGCAAACTGATGAGTCCGTTCATGGATCGCATGATGGAGGTTTCCACAACGCAGCAGCGTGGGCCCATGTCTCCCGCGCAGCGCAAGACCGTGCAAACCATTACCCGCGCTTCGATGGTGGCGGGCGTGCTGTTGGGTTTTCTCACGGCCCTGGGTATGGCGACCTTCAAGCTGGCATTCTACGGAGGCGGCATCTGGCTGCTGCGCCAGCCGCACGTGGTGCAAATGTATGCCCCGCCCATGGATGCCGTGGTTGCGACGTAACCTATGTCACGCCGTAATCTCTCTTGCGGGCGCGGGAGACCGTCTTTATGCTCCCGCTCTCTTGTACCGTTTTTCTGCGGATATTCCCTGTCTTCAGGCGGGAGTGGCGATGGATCGCACAGTCTCCGGACGGAACCGGATCGTGAAAGCGTTGCTGGCTAGCCTCGCGTTGTGCGTGCCCCTGGCGGGCTGCGCCAAGGTGCTGGCCACCGCGGTGTACGTCATCAAAGGCACCAACGTGCCGGCCGAATACGAAGGGCTGAAGGAAAAGAAAGTGGCCGTGGTGTGCCGGCAATTGGCCTCGCTGCAGTATCGCGATTCCACCGTCCCGCGCGACCTGGCGGCCCGTGTGGGCAGCCTGCTAACACAGAACGGCAAGAAGATCGAAGTGATCGATCAGCAGAAGGTTTCCGAGTGGACCGACGAAAACTCCTGGGACGAGTTCCAGCAGATCGGCCGCGCGCTGGAGGCCGACGTGGTGCTGGCTATCGAGCTGGAAGATTTCAAGTTGCACCAGGGGCAGACCCTTTATCAAGGGCGCGCCAATGTGCAGCTTAAGGTGTACGACATCAAAGACGGCGGCAAGCTGGTGTTCGAGAAATCGCCCCGCCCCTCGATCTATCCGCCCAACACGGGCATCCCCGCTTCGGAGAAGCAGGAATCGCAATTCCGTCGCGAATATCTGGGCATCCTGGCGGACGAGATCGGCCGCCACTTCTACGAGCATGACTCCCGGGCCACGTTCGCCATCGACAGCACTGCGCTGTAACGGCGACTTGCTGCTGCGCTTCTCTCCGGCATTAACGCTGGCTCATTAGCGCTCCGAGGATGTTGGAGTAATTATCGGTCCAGATCGGCGTGCCTGGTGTTACGAGCGGCGGACGCCAATGTGGATGATCCGCCAGCGTCCCAAGGTCCTCCGGGCTGCGGGCCAGCGCGACATACGTGGAAGAAGTCTTCCCGCTCTGGAACTCAGAATCGGTAATCTGCACATCGGCCCGCGCCAGGCACACAAGCTTCAGTTCCGCGGCCAAAGCGGCCAGCACGCGCGATAGATCCAGGTGCATGTTCGAGGCGTGAAATACCAGCACGCCATCAGGAGCCAGCTTGCTCAGGTACATGGCCAGCGCCTCGCGCGTCAGCAGATGCACGGGCACGGCGTCCGAGCTGAAGGCGTCGAAGATCATCACGTCGTATTGGCGGGACGTGGCTGCCAGTTGCAGCCGGCCGTCTCCCAGTACAATCTCGTAACGCCCCTGGCAACACTCGGAGAGGAAGCTGAAGTACGCCGGTGTCTCGGCAATCTGCTGCACCAGCGGATCGATCTCGTAGAACGTGAACTCATCGCCGGGCCGCGCGTAGCAGATCATGGCGCCGGTGCCTAAGCCCACAATGGCCACGCGCCGGTTGGGTTGCGGCGGAAGTGCCGCAAACAGATCGCCCAGCGGTCCTGTGCGATGGTAATAGGTCAGCGGGTCGCACGTGCGGCTCGGCAGGCGGGCTTGCCGGCCATGAACGGTCGAGCCATGCACCAGATGATGGTACAGCACGCGCTGCTCGTCTTGATTGGCCAGCACGCGATGCACGCCAAAGTAACCGCGTCCCGTGTAGAGCACTTGTCCGTTGAACGGCGCCGCCACTTCCGCCGCCACCAGGCACGTGCCCAGCACCAGGCAATACGCCCGCCAACGGGCCAATGCGAACAGTGCGGCCAGCGCCGGCAGTGCCAACGCCACGAAGATCACTAACCCTAAAGGGCGCTCCGTCGCGGGGAACGATCTCACAAGCAGCCCCATCAACAGCGTGATGGCTGCCAAGGCAATCAAACGCGCGCGTTGAGACAAGCGGGCGTTCGCATCTTGACGGGAGGTCACCAGCCACGCCGCCAAGGCGATCGTCAGCGGATATTCCAATTGCCACCGAAACACCAGCGGCGCAATCAGCCCATGCAGCACGCCCCCCAACACTCCGCCCAGCGACATCAGCAAATAGTACTCCGTCAAATGGTCTGTCCCCGGACGATCCCGAGCCAGCAGGCCATGACAGACCAGCAATCCCCAGAAGAAGGCGATCAAGTGCAGCACCAGCGCCGGTCCGGAGCCCGAGAACAGAATCGGCGCCACCAGCAACAGCAACAGCAATGGAAAGTATCGAACGAGCACATTCAGCGGGGCCAGCGGCCGGCGGGCAAACACCAGAATGAAACTCAGCAGATACAGCGCCAGCGGAATGATCCACAACAGCGGGACCGGTGCGATATCGGTGGTAATGTACGCCGTGACGCCTAACAGCCAACTCGAACCAACAAAGCTCAGCCCGACCCACCGCCACCGCCTCCGCGCTTCGACCGCCTTGTCGAGAGGCACGCGTTGAGCTTTCCGCGCTTGGGGCAGCGGCACGGTAGGCGATGTCTTCTCCCGCGGTTGAGTGCGGAGCATCGCCATGGCGCAGCACATCAACATCAGCACCAGCAGACCATAACCGGCCGACCAGGCCCGTGCTTGCTGACTGAGCCGGAGCGTCGGCTCCAGCACCAGGGGAAACGCCGCCAGGGAGAGCATGCTTCCGAGATTGCTGGCCGAGTACAGGAAGTAGGGATCGCCCGCCGAGGCATGGCCCGTTTCGGCGAACCAGCGTTGCACCAGCGGCGCGGTGGCAGACACGGCCAGGAACGGGGCGCCGACCGAAACCGTCAGCAGCAACAGCAACCATCCCACCGGCGTGCCTTGGCTGGGGGGCGTGAGCTCGGCGCCAATCCCGATCGGCAGCGCTGCCACGGGGAGCAGAATCAGCACGCAGTGCAGAATGGCCTGCCGTCGCACGCCCAATCGGCCAATCGTCCAATGCGCGTAGGCGTAGCCCGCCAGCAGCATGGCCTGAAAGAAGACCATGCATGTGTTCCAGGTCTCGGGCGTGCCGCCCAACATCGGCAGGACGAGCTTTCCCATCAGCGGATGAACCCAGAGCAGCAGCGCCGCGCTGACAAACACTGTCGTGGAATAAAGGGCCAGCAGCACGCGCGAAGCTCACCGAGGTCAAAGCCGCATCGGCGCAACATCACCGCGACGCCGCGCCCTGCGCCACTATACCCCATCAGGCAGCTCCCCGCGCCGCCCGTGTCGAGTCCCTATCCCCCAGTCCCCCGTCGCCTGCTGGGGCAAGCATCAGCAGATAGGAACGCGTCGGCATAGTGCGTATAATGCGACTCTTGCCTGGTGTAAACAGGAACCGTTGCAGCCCACTGACGAGAAGCAAGCATGTCCACTGTCGTTGATCGGCCCATGCGGACTCTGGCGGATTTGCTGGACCGTCTAGGTCGTGTGCCGCTGGAGCGCATTCGATTTCACCCTGCCCCCGGGACGGCTACGGAGCAAGATGTGCTGGAGATTGCCGCCCGCGAAGATCGCCTGTGCGAGCTCATTGATGGCGTCCTGGTGGAGAAGCCCATGGGATTCGAAGAATCGGTGCTGGCCAGCTTCTTGATTCGGATGTTGGGAAACCATATCGCGCCGCGTAACTTGGGCCACGTTTCGGGTGAGGCCGGGATGGTGCGTTTGTTTCCCCACTTGATTCGCATTCCGGACGTGGCTTACTTCTCGTGGAATAGGTTCCACAATGGGCGTCTGAGCGGCAAACCGGTTCCGCACCTTGTTCCAGACTTGGCGGTGGAAGTGCTCAGCGCGTCGAACACCGCCGCCGAGATGGAAATCAAAGTCGAAGAATACTTCGCCGCCGGCGCCCAACTGGTGTGGCTGGTCGATCCGGTGGCTCGGACCGTGAATGTCTTCGACTCGCCCTCGCTGCCACGCACGCTGGACGAATCCGACACGCTCGACGGCGGGACCGTGCTGCCCGAGTTCACGCTGGCCGTGCGAGAACTGTTCGCGGAATTGGATCGTCATGTTTAGCTAGGCTCCGCTGAATAAAGCCGAGTGATTCAGACGCGTGTTGACAGGAACCGTTGCAGCCCACTGACGAGAAGCAAGCATGTCTACTGTCGTTGATCGGCCCATGCGGACTCTGGCAGACTTGCTGGACCGTCTTGGCCGCGTTCCGCTGGAGCGCATCCGTTTCCACCCTGCCCCCGGGACGGCGACCGAGCAAGATGTGCTGGAGATTGCCGCCAAGGAAGGTCGTCTGTGCGAGCTCATCGATGGTGTCCTGGTGGAGAAGCCCATGGGGTACGCGGAATCTGTGCTGGCCAGTTTCTTGATTCAGATGCTTCGGAACTTTGTCGCGCCGCGTAATCTGGGCCACGTTTCGGGTGAACAGGGGATGATGCGGTTGTTTCCCCATTTGATTCGCATTCCAGATGTGGCTTTCGCGTCGTGGGATCGATTCCCCGGTCGGCGGTTGAGCGGCCAACCGGTTCCCCAACTGGTTCCAGACTTGGCGGTGGAGGTGCTTAGCACATCGAACACCGCCGCCGAGATGGAAATCAAGGTCGAGGAATACTTCACCGCGGGCGTCCATCTGGTGTGGCTGGTCGATCCGGTGGCTCGGACCGTGAATATCTTTGACTCGCCCTCGCTGCCACGCACGCTGGACGAATCCGACACGCTCGACGGCGGGACCGTGTTGCCGGGATTCACGTTGGCCCTGCGAGACCTGTTCGCCGAGTTGGATCGTCACGGTTAAGCCCCGCTCGAGAACAGCCGACCCTCCGGCAACGCATCAACAGATAAGAATTCGTCGAAATCTGGTTGCACTAGGGACGGGGCTTGGTGTTATAATCAACGCCACTCCCGCTTTGCGATGAGTTCCCACCCCTAGAATCTCCCACCGAATGCTCCTTCCAGGAGGGATTTTGATGCGTTGCTTCTCCCACAGGCCTTGGATTCTGGCCATCGTAGCCCTGGCTATGATTGCTCCCGCTCGATCGCTGGCCGCCGATGCTCCCGCCAAGCCGGCCGCGCCCGGTCTGGGAGATCCGGGCAAACTGATGTCCCTCGCGGTGGACGGTATTCCCGAGAGCGGCCTGCTGCTCCGTGGCGCCGATGCCCGCCAGCAATTCGTGGTGACGGGCCAGTACGCCACCGGCCAGAATCGGGACCTCACGCGCAAGGTTGTGTATGAGTCGACGCCGGCCGGCATCGTGCAAATCGATGAATCGGGGCTGGTCACGCCCGTGGCCGATGGCGAGACGAAGGTCACGGCCAAAACAGCCGACGGCGTGTCGCACACGATCACCGTGAAGGTGGAAGGATTCCAATCGCAGATTCCGATCAACTTCCCGAATCAGATTGTGCCCATCTTCACCAAATTGGGTTGCAACAGCGGCGGCTGTCACGGCAAGGCCAGCGGCCAGAACGGCTTCAAGCTCTCTCTGTTGGGTTTTGAACCGGGCGAAGATTTCGAGTTCCTCGTCAAAGAGGGGCGCGGCCGTCGCCTGTTTCCCGCCGCTCCGGAGAAGAGCCTGCTGCTGCTGAAGGCCACCAATCAGATGCCGCACGGCGGCGGACATCGCTTGGATGGAGACAGCCACGAGTATCGCCTGATGCGGCGCTGGATCGCGCAAGGCATGCCTTTCGGCAAGCCCGACGATCCCACCGTGGCCCGCATTGAGGTCGTGCCCGCGACGCGTTCGATGGAGCGCGGTGGCGAGCAGCAGATCACCGTGATCGCTCATTATTCCAATGGCTCGACGGAAGACGTGACCCGTTCCGCCCTGTATGAAGCCAACGATCCGGAAATGGCCGAGGCCACGCTCACCGGCTTGGTGAAGACGCTGGATCTGACGGGCGACGTGGCGATTATGGCTCGCTACCAAGGCCAGGTCGATGTGTTCCGCGCCAGCATTCCGCTGGGTGTGAAGTTCGACACGCTGCCGCAGCCCAAGAATCTGGTTGACGAGACCGTGTTCAAGAAGTTGGCCGTGCTAGGCGTGCCGCCCTCCGCGGTGAGCGACGATTCCACGTTCCTGCGCCGCAGCGCGGTCGATATCGCCGGCCGTCTGCCTTCGCCGGAAGAGACGCAAGCCTTCCTGGCCGATACCGATCCCAACAAGCGGGCCAAATGGATCGACAGCCTGTTGGAGAGCGCGGCCTACGCCGATTACTTCGCCAATAAGTGGAACGCCATCTTGCGCAACAAGGGTGGCCAGAACCGCTCGATGCGAGCCAACTACTCGTTCCACTCCTGGATTCGCGACGCTCTGTACGCCAACAAACCTTACAACGAGTTCGTGCGGGATGTTCTGGCCGCCGCGGGCGAGTTGGGCAACAATCCGCCGGTAGTCTGGTACAGCCAGGTGAAGCAGATCAACGAGCAAGTGGAAGATTGTGCCCAGTTGTTCCTGGGGCTGCGCATTCAATGTGCTCGCTGCCATCACCATCCGTTCGAGAAGTGGAGCCAGCGGGATTACTACGGCTTCCAGGCGTTCTTCGCCCGCGTGGGCCGCAAGGCCGGCTCGCTCCCGAATGAGGAGCGCATCTATCACAACCGCGGTCAGGCCACGGCGCAGAACCCCCAGACCAACGAGAATCTGAAGCCCACCGGGTTGGGCAGTCCGGCTTTGGACCTCACCGCCGACG
>JBGTDH010000530.1:0-13980 GCA_041748435.1 Pirellulales bacterium | reverse complement strand
GCCGCGCGCCGCCGCCGCTAGACACTTGCCGTCCCGCGCGCGCCCGCAACAATCCTCGCATCACCGGCGTTGCCCGACCGCCCGAAATCCGTCAGAATTTCAACCCATGACCAGCGGAAAGTAGGATCCGCTTAAGAGCATCAAGAAGGAAAGCGAGTTGGATGCGGCTCAGGCAGTCGTTGATACCTTGTTGCGCGAGGACCTGGACGACGGCGGACTGGCTTATTTAGACGCGCTATCCGATCTGGTGTTCGTCTACGAACGGGAGCACCACGCAGTTGCGCCGCTGCCGCCTCACAAGCTGCTTACCTACATGCTGGCGGAATGGAGTATGTCGCAAGCCGACCTGGCAAGGGCGACCGGCCTGGCAAAGGCCACCGTGAGCGATTTGGCGACCGGCAAGCGCCCCTTCACTGTTGGTCAGATGCACACCGTAGCCAGCATCTTTGGGCTGCCGAGGAATGTGTTCATGCCGAAAAACTCGACTGCGTGACGCCGCCGAGTTACGTGCCCAGCGGGAAAAACAGCCGCGGCCGTGCTACGCCTGATCTACGACGCAATGCTCTTGGTAAGTGCCAGGAAGGCGTTCGCAATCACATTCATCTCGGTTGCGTGAACGCCGCCCCGCGAGTTTTCACGATTCGTCACAATGTGGAAGGTGAAGTCGGGACAAGCAATGAAAGAAGGCCACCCCGGCCAAGCCGTGGGCATACGTCCGAAACGGATTGGCCCCGAAGGCCAGCGCCGGCTGCTCTTGACCTGGATGGCAGTGTAATTATCGGAACGACGCAGTGTCCGGGTCAAGGTTTTGCCGGATTCTCTTCGCCCACGTGCGGCAGCCACCCCGAGCGTCCCGCAGCACTCGCCGCCCTCATCACCGCCCGCGTCTCTCCCGACAACGCCCTCTGGCACTACGAACACCGCCAGCCCCAAGACATCAAAACCGTCGTGATGATGTAAACCGTCAAGGGCATGAACGGGTTGAGGCCGAGCCACGGCGTGCAAACGATTGACTGCCGCCCTCGCGCGCTAGAGAATCGTAGCTCACGTTGCTTGTCGGCGGCAAATCAGCCCCAGCCTGCCCCGGCCATCGATCCGCGCAGGGCGGAGGCGCAGCAATTCGTAGCAGGCTATTTCACCTGGTGGAAGCGGCAGATGGACGCCTACGCCGATTGCTTTCACGACGACGCGGTGATCCAGTTCGTCGATAGCAACGGCCGCGTGCGCAATCAATCGCGGCGAAGTAAAAGCGGATTACGATTCAGAGCAGCGCCCACGCGCAACCCTGTGCCCCTATGCCGAACCCGCCCGTTCCTTGTCAGGTTAGATTCCCGGGTTCGAACAGCGCCTGGCCAAGAAAGCTGGATCAGGCGTCCAGCGATCAGGCATGAACAATTTGCAGCGATCGTACCGACCCAACCAATCGCGAACCGATTGAATGCCGCTGGCTTTGGATACGCGCTCCGCGATGCGCAGTGTGTAGTCCGTCTGAATGAGCAACAACCCCCGTTCGAAGGCGAGGTCGTGAGTCCCACATAGGCAGATCCCATTACGAGGGTTCATTCGCAGCTTGGTATCTTCAGACCAAGGAACAATGTGCGAAGCGACCAACAACTCGTGGAATGGGATTTCGCACACAGCGCATTTGACGCTATAGCTGGCCAGAATCATCTGGCGGAAGAATCGCTGGTTAATCCGGACGCGTACGATGGCGTCACGCTCCTTGCCCTCAACATCTGGCAACGATTCCTCGTAATCGGAACTTTGGGCTGGCCCTAATCCCCAACGACTGACGGCTTCCGTAGCCTCATGCAAAACAGCGGCGGGATCCGCGAGAAACTCGTACCAGACCTGCCGATCGAGGTTGGCGGCTTTTTCCAGTCCGCGCACTCCGCGTTGCTGATGAGTTTCGTCCAGCGAAGCCAAGTTACAGCACTTCATCGCCACGGACGAAGGTGTCCGCCCGATAGCGGCCGCCAGCTGAACAATGTCCGGATTTCTAGCATGCAGCTTCCCAAATGGTAGACGACAGTAGAGCGAAAATGCCGCGAGTGTTTCTGCTCTCGTCCATCGCTCTCCCGCCATTCGATGTGCCTCCGGAGGTTCGTCGCAGTCGTCAATCGTCTTTCAACACACAATGGCGTGTTGCTAGCCGTTCCGATTCTCATCGCGGACGACAAATGCCGGTGAAGTCCACCGAAACATCCGACTGATGGCACTTACCTCAGATGAACCGGTTTTACCGTCGACCGCAACGGCGACTGTGGCATGCACTGTCGAGCAAAAGAATCGGAGAATTTCCCACAGCAGTAAGAGCGGTCCTCTTCGCTTCGATTTGCGTCATGTTCTGGCTATACTCCTCACACGACCGCGCAACGGGCTTTGAGGGTGCATGGTAAGCCTTCCGCTAGCTGCTTGCCACATTTTCTGGCCATAAGAACGAGAGGAGATCGTATGTCGCACGCAACGCGAAAAATGCTGCGAATGCTCGAAAAGGCGCAAGGACCGTGGTTTTCCGATGATCTACCCGCATGCATCCTCGACTCCGCTCGCCTCCTTATTGATGAACGGGACGACCCAATTCTGATGATCAGCGTCGCGGACGTTGCAGAGTACATTCGTCTTAAGCCAGCATGTTTTGAGACGTAACTATGATCGTCCTTTAGCGGACGATTAATAGGTTGCCAGCCTCCCGCGGTATGCCGCCCGCGCTACAACCAAGATGTCCTGAGCGGAGGATACCGCCCCGAGCGCCGACTCAGGGCCAAGACCGAAGGACGGGCGGCCGTTGTCCGCAACTCCGCCCGCTCTTAACTCCTTCGGGATTGGCTTCAACGCCATAAACCTTCGCGGCAGGATGCCGCGACTGTCTTCACAGTATATGTGACGCGTCCCTCGCTAACACTCGCTCCTCGCCATTCGATTTTCCGCGAACCAATACAGTTGTTCATCGCGAAGGCTGCTGACTGGTTCGATCGTTATCGCCATTGGAGACGGCAATCTCGGTCCGAAACATCCCGCCTTTCGGCCTCCGCAAACTACCCAGTCATTTCGTTCGTTGTTCGCTCGGTGTTCGTTCGAGGTCCGTTCGAGGTTCGTTCGGTGTTCGTTCGGCATTCGGTCGTATTCGTTCGGCGGGGTGCCGGAGGAGCGAATGATACGAATACGGTGTCCTGGACAGGAAGGGAGCGCAACCGGATTGAAAGAGGCAGGCAGACGTCGGCTCTACGACGTGATGCCCTTGGTGAGGGCCATGAAGGCGGTTTCGAGGTTGACCTCGTCCTCTTTGAACATCGTTAGTCGATGCCCGCCGGCGATGAGCAGCGAAGGCAGATCGCTGTAGTCTTGGATCTCGGGCTTGAGCTTTACGATGAGCGTGCCATCGCGGCGATCGACGGAATCGACGCTGGGATGGTCTTGCAAGAGTCTTATGGCGCCATCGGGAGGGCCGGCCAGGCGGATGTTGAGCACCGGCTGCATGTGAACCTTCTTCAACACCTCGGCCACTTCTTCGTTCACTTCCAGCACGCCCCGCTCGATGATGCCAATCTTGTTGCAGATATCGGCCAGCTCCGGGAGGATGTGGCTGGAGACCATGATGGTCTTGCCCATGTTCCGCAGCTCTTTCAACAGGCCGCGAATCTCGATTCGCGCGCGCGGGTCCAAGCCGCTGGCCGGTTCGTCCAACAGCAGCACCTGCGGATCGTGCAGCAGCACGCGAGCCAGACCCAGGCGCTGCGTCATGCCGCGAGAGAGACTGGTGACCAGCGCCTCGCGCTTGTAGCCCAGATCGACCAGCTCCAGCACTTCGTCGCAAATCTTGCGGCGGGCCGGGCCTTTGATTCGATACGCCGCGGCGAAGAACTCCAGGTATTCGATTACCTTCATGTCGTCGTACACGCCGAAAAAGTCCGGCATGTAGCCAATCACGCGGCGAATGTCCTTGGGCTTGGTGTAAATCGAATAGCCGCAGACGTAGGCCTCGCCCCAGGAGGGGTTAAGGAGCGTGGCCAGAATGCGCATGGTGGTGGTCTTGCCGGCGCCATTGGGGCCGATGAAGCCGAACACATCCCCCTTCTGCAGGTTGATGTCCAGGCTCTTGATGGCGAACAGCTCGCCGTATTGCTTCGTCAGGTCGCGGGTTTCGATCATAAGGCGTCCGTGGTCCGTGGTCAGTAGTCAGTAGTCAGTTGTTATTTCACCACGGACTACTGACCACGGACCACTGACAACCAACTACAGTCCATACTCCTTTATTTTGCGATACAGTGTTCGTTCTCCGATGCCCAGCAAGCGGGCAGCTTCCTCGCGGTTGCCGGCCGCCAGCTTGAGTGTCTCGGTGATGAACAAGCGTTCGATCTCTTCCAGCGGCTTGCCCACCAGCCCCAGGAGACTGTCTCCTCCGGCGTCGTGAACGGGTGCGTTGGTCACCGGGACCGGGCCGAGTTCGTCGGGCAAGTCGTCGACATCCAACACGCCATCGTAATCGACCACGACCATACTTTCCACGACGTTGCGGAGTTGCCGCACGTTGCCGGGCCAGTCGAAAGCCAGCAGGCGCCGGCGGGCCACGGTCGCCATGCTCTTGATGGTCTTGTTATGCCTGGCGGCAAACTGCTTCATAAAGTAATCGATGAGCAGGGGTATATCCTGCGAGCGTTCCACCAGCCGCGGCAGCGGGATCGTTATCACCTTCAGCCGATGATACAGATCGCGGCGGAAGCTGCCCTCGGCAATCTGCCCCTCCAGATTGCGATTGGTGGCCGAGAGAATCCGCACGTTCACTTTGATCGGATCGTTGGAGCCCACGCGGGTGATCTCGCCGTTCTCAATCACACGGAGCAGCTTGATCTGCGTGGGAAGGGGCATATCGCCCACTTCGTCCAAGAACAGCGTGCCGCCGTGGGCATACTCGAATTTGCCGATCCGATCGCTGGAGGCATCGGTGAACGCCCCGCGAATGTGGCCGAACAGCTCGCTTTCCAGACTGTGCTCGCTCAGGGCGGCGCAGTTCAGGGCTACGAACGGCTTCTTCTTGCGCGGGCTATTCTGATGGATGGCCTGCGCCACCAGCTCTTTGCCCGTGCCCGTCTCGCCCTGAATCAGCACGCTGGCGTCGGTGGGAGCAATGCGGCGGAGCTTATCGATAACCTCATTCATGGACGGACTGGATCCAATCACGCCTTCAAAACCGAAACGCTCGTCCAGGCGGCGATTGAGATCTGCGTTGGCACGCCGCAATCGCAAGCTGGCGCTGGCCTTCTCGGTCACGGCCCGCAGTTGGTTGATCTCCAGCGGCTTGAGCAGATAGTTGAAGGCGCCTTGCTGCATGGCCTCCACGGCGGAGGGCACCGTGCCGTGGCCCGTAACGAGAATTACTTCTGCATCGGGGAGCGCTTCTTTGGCACGGGCCAGAATGCCCAATCCGTCGACATCGTTCATCACCAGATCGGTGATAACGATGTCGAAGGTTTCCTGCTCGATGCGGCGAATGCCCTGGGCGCCACTGATGGCGACGGCGCACTGATAGCCTACGCGCTCCAAGCCTTCCGCCATAGCCTCGGCATGGGGTGCATCGTTATCGACGATCAAGACCCGAATGGGACTTGCGTTTGCGATTGCTGGTTGCTCGACAACTGCCATTTTGGCAATGTACAACGCAACACGGCGATAAGTAAGTGGGGCAAATAGGACTGCGTAACCACCCCGCATTCCCCACGGTTATCGCGTGTTAGATGATCCCGCCATTGGTGCGGTAAGGCGTCAGGTGGCTGGGTTGATCCAGGAACCAGATGCGCTCCCACTCGTCGAAAATGGCGCGTAGATCTTCGGAGGTGTAGATCAACTGTTGCGTACGGCGAACCGGATCGCCGGAGTAGGCGGGAACCAGGCAACCGGTGGTCGTAGCCAGGAATCCGCCCAGAATCAATGCCAGCAGTAGCTTACGCATCACGCAACTCCTCCCTGAGTCCAGGCATGCGCCAAAGGTTGGCGCGCCGCATCTGCCCAACACTTATCGGCACTCGGGAGGCGCTGCTTGAGTCTTCCGGCTAGGAAAACTTAAACGGTCGTCCGGATTCTAACCCTGACCCGCTCCGATAGAGGTAGAAGCCATCGGCACCGCAGCCGGCTCGGATGCTGCAAGTTCTTCTGGCGCACGCCCTTCCAGCTTACTGCCTCGCAGGGCTCGATCGTGCGCCTGGCGCTCCAGTTCGCGCACGCGGGCTTCCATTTCCTTGCCCGGCTTGAAGGTGACCACAAATTTCTCGGGCACGTACACCTTATCGCCCGTGCGGGGGTTACGGGCTTTGCGAGCCGCCCGCTTCTTGACCTCGAAGACGCCAAAGTTCCGCAGCTCGATGCGACCATCTTCGACCAGCGTTTCGACAATCGCGTCGAACGTTTTCTGGACGATTTCCTTGGTCTTGAGCTGCGTCATGCCAATCTCTTCCGATATGGTTTTGACGATCTCTTTCTTGGTCACGAGTTGGTTCTCCTGGGGCAGCGAGAATCACGGCCTGAGTGGGTCCCGCGCTTCTTGACCGGCATGCTCCAAGTGTAGGTGGCGTAAGAATTAGAGTCAAGCCAATTCAACAATTCCCGAGGGAACAATCGGGCGGAAAGCGCCCTAATTTCAGGCATTCTAGCCCTGGCCAATAGGCGCAAAGACAGCCAAGGCAGTTAGTTAAGACCACAAGCGACCGATAAGAAAACGACCGCTAGCCACAACGACATACCAGCTAAGGGTTTAACGAGTATCTTCCTGCCGGTTTGCTAAGCTGCCAAAGGCTCCACTCACGGGGATCAAGCCGTGTCCATAATCTGCAAGCTCGGGCAGATCTGTTGAATCTGTTCGGCCATGTACTTTTGCACGCCGCGCGTGGTCTTCAGTCGCAATGCATACCGCAAGACTTCCTCCGCCACGGGCACGGTGAGATGAGCGGCGAGCTCCTTGATGCTGGGAATAAAGGCCGGGCTCATGCTGAAGCTCCGCATGCCCATGCCAAACAGCAATACAAACGCGCGGGGCGTGCCGGCCATCTCTCCGCACAGCGTGACCGACTTGCCAGCTTTGTTGCAAGCTTGAATCACGCGCCACAACACGCGCAGCACCGGAGGGCTAAGCGGCTGGCACAGATGGCTAACCTTGGGGTTATCGCGATCGGCCGCCATCAGATACTGCACGAGATCGTTGGAGCCGATCGAGACAAAATCAACTTCCTTGAGCAGAGCCTTGATGGAGACCGCCGCGGCCGGAACCTCCAGCATCAGCCCCAGCGGCACGTCGCCGCAGGCGTGACCTTCCGCGGCCAACTGCGTCTTGGCACGCGATACCATCCTTCGCACGCGACGGATTTCCTCCAGCGTGGTGATCATCGGAAACATCAGCCGCACTTGCTTGGCGTCCGACGATGGCCCCTTTTCCAGTGCCGCGGCCCGCAGCACGGCTCGCACCTGCGTGATAAAGAAATGCGGATGCTCGAACGAGAGCCGAATCGATCTCCAGCCCATGAACGGGTTGGCCTCGCGCGTGTGCCCCAGATAGGGAATTGTCTTATCGCCCCCCAGATCCAAGGTGCGAATGGTCACGCGCTGCCCGGGCGTGGCCGCGATGATCTCGCGATACGCGGCGAGTTGTTCTTCTTCGTCCGGCACGTCCGGATGCGTGAGAAACAAGTATTCTGTGCGAAACAGCCCCACGCCGGATGCCCCCATGGCACCGGCCGCGCGAGCATCCGTAGCGCTGTTGATGTTGGCCAGCAACTCCAAAGTCTGCTGATCGGCCGAAACCGCGGGTAAATCGCGATTCACGGCCAGCCGGTCTTTGAGGTCGAAGAATTCCCGCTGCAGCTTGCGATAGGCGCTCTCGGTCTCGGGATCGGGATTAATGATCACGTGGCCTTCGCGGCCGTCGACCACAATCGTGTCGCCCGTGCGCACATGTTGCGTAATCTCGCGCACGCCGGAGACGGCGGGAATGCCGCGGCTGCGCGCGAGAATGGCCGCGTGACTGGTTTGGCCGCCGCTCTGGGTCACAATGCCCGCCACATCGCGTGTGCCCAGCATCACGGCCTGGGAGGGCAGCAACTCTCCGGCCACAACAATCAGCGGACCGGGCAGGTCTTCCGATCCTGTTGTGAGCACCGCGCTGAGATGGCCGCTCAGGCGAATGATTACATCGCGCAAGTCGGCCAGGCGTTCCTTGAGATACTCGTCCTTGGTGCGTGCAAACAGCGAAGTGTACTCATTGAGCACTTCGTGCAATGCGGCCTGTGCCGTGCGATGCTCGCCTACGACAACGTGATGCACCTTGGCCGTAAAGGCCGGATCGCTCAGAATCGACTCATGGACCTGAAAGATGGCCGCCTCTTTGCGGCCCACTTGCGTAGCCACCTTGTGATGCAAAGCCCGCAGATCGGTCACGGTGTCTTCCACCGCACGCTCGAAGCGGGCCAATTCTTGCAAGGCCTCACCCTCGTTGAGCGGCTTGCCCTCGGCCCCCACGAAGATTTCGTGAATGCAATAAGCCGTGCCAACCGCCACGCCCGGGGATACCGCGATTCCTTTGCGCATCTGAGAATCGTAGCAGATTACATTAGGAGGATGAACAACGGGCCTGGGTTGATGACACTGAGGATGGCATCACCGACACAGCCGCACTAAACATCGACGGAGAAGATTATTGCTTCTGCTGCGAAATACGGGCCTGCTGGTGCCGGGGACGCTGATCATCAGCCTGCCGCTGGGTGTCACCTTGGCATTTCTGCTGACGCGCACCGATCTCGTCGGTCGTCGGGCGATGGCGCTTGTTGTGGGACTGATGCTGCTGGTCCCGCTCTATCTGCAGGCCGCCGGCTGGCTGGCCGGGTTTGGACTGCAAGGCTGGAGTTCCCAGGTCTATGCCGTGCCGCCGTGGATCGAGGGATGGCGCGGCGCAATTTGGATTCACGGACTGGCGGCGCTCCCCTGGGTCACGCTGATCGTGTCGGCCGGGCTGTTGTTCGTGGAGCCGGAGTTGGAAGAAGACGCACTCCTGGACACATCCCCGCGGGGCGTGCTGTGGCACGTCACGCTGCCACGCAGTGCGGGCGCGGTGGGCGTGGCGGCCCTGTGGGTGGCCATCGTCACCGCTGGCGAGATGACCGTGACGGATCTGTTCCAGATTCGCACCTACGCCGAGGAGATTTACACCCAGATCTCCTTGGGCTCGCCCATCGAAGAGCTCACCGTGGGGTGGCTGCCGAGTCTGGCGCTGGTGATCTTTCTGGCGGCGGGCGGGCTGGCTCTGTGCGCGCGCATCGCTCCCGCGCCGCGTTGGCCGGTGTGGCGGCGCACGCTGGTTTTCTCTTTGGGCGCGTGGCGCTGGCCTGTTTCGGTGCTCATCGGACTGCTGTTGCTGGTTCTGATCGGCGTGCCTCTGGCGAATCTGGTCTACAAGGCCGGTTTGATGACGACGGCCACCAGCGATGGCCTGTTGCGCTCCTGGTCGCTTGGCAAGACACTGACGATCGTGGCCGGCAGTCCCTGGAAGTTCGCGAGTGAGTTTCGCTGGTCGCTGCTCCTCGGCACGCTAAGCGCAACTTCGTCCGTAGCTCTGGCAGCGGCGCTGGCATGGTTCTCGCGATGCGGGATAAAGGCCACGGTCTGCACCCTCGCCCTCGTAGCCGCGCTGCTGGCGGTGCCGGGACCGCTGCTGGGACTGGGGTTGATCTGGTTGTTAAATCGTCCCGAGTTACCTTGGCTCACGAACTTGTACGATTACAGCATTCTGGCGCCGTGGCTGGCACTAACGCTGCGAGCCCTTCCGCTGGCGGTGCTGGTGCTGTGGCACGCCCTGCGCAGCATTCCCCAGGAGACGCTGGAAGCCGCCGCGCTGGACGGCGCGGGTGGGTGGGCACGACTGCTGTGGATTGCCTTGCCCCAGCGCCGCATTGCGATGGTCGTGGCATGGCTGGTCGCTCTGGCCGTATCCCTGGGCGATCTGGCGGCGAGCATTCTGGTCGTCCCGCCGGCCGTCATGACGCTTTCGATCCAGATCTTCAGCAAGCTGCACTACGGCCAGGAAGACGACGTGGCCGGCATTTGCCTCGCCGGCATCGCGCTCTTTGCAATGCTCTCTGCCCTGATCACGGCCGTGAGTGCCATTTCGTTCCCGCCAACCACACGACCCGACTGAATCGCGCGGAAGCGAGAGTCTCGCTCTTAATCCACGCCTAGGTTCTGCTCGATCTGGCGGGCTTTCGTGCTGAAACCGTAGAGGCTCGCGCCTTGATTAGGAGCCAGGGGCGTCTCGACCGGTTTTCGGCCGATTTTCGGCTCATCGTGAAAGGAGGGACCCCGCCACGGAGCGTGGGCGCAGCCCGAGAGCGCAAGCAAGGCCCCAGCGAATGCCAGGGCATAGCAGCCGGAACAACGTCCGCGCTTGCGTGAATCGAGCTTCATTGCGACACAGATTCCCGGGTTATCCAGATACAGGAGCGGGAGTCTGCCAAATGAGCGCGCGAGCGTCCAGAGCAGTTCGCTAGCCGGAAATGTGCGTGAGCGAGGTGTTCGGCACGTCAGCGTGCTAGCATCGATACCGAGGGGTGGGACGCGGCGGTTCACCGTTTCCGTTGCAGGCAGTTCGTTCGGCAGGACGATGAAGAGACAGAATGGATTCACGAGGAGGTTTGCGCAGGCCGGGGGTCGCGCAGCCTCTGCGGCCCTTTCGGCTCTTAGGAGGTTTCGATGGGGAAGGCCTTGCGACGCAAGCTGGCCGTGTTGTTGCTGGCCGCCCAGACGGCCGGTTGCAGCAGCTTCTCCGGCAGCAGTCTGACCGGTTGGATGCCAGGCGCCAAGAAGAAGCCCGAACAAGGCCTGTCCTGGGCCACGCCGGAGATGTCCAAGTCTTACGGCAACAACCAGATTGGCGCGACCAGGGGCGGCACCTTCGAGCCCAGGACCGAGATGCCCAAGCCGCCGCAGGAAGAAGGGCGGCTGGCGCGCATGACCTCGGTAGTGACCAGGCCGGTGAAGGCCGTCACGGCCGCCTTCAAGAAGCCCAGCAACACCACCACGGTAACGGCCGGGGGCGCGGCGGGACCGGGACTCGATCCGAAGGCCGATCCCAAGAAAGAGGGCGCCGCGGTCTATGCCAGCGTGGCGCAAGTGCAGGAAAAGCAGGGCAATATCGCGGCGGCCGCGGAGGGCTACGAACGCGCCCTGCAGGCCGACAGCAAGAACCTGGAGGCCCTGCTAGGTTACGCGCGCTTGAAGGACCGTCAGGGCGACCTCGCTCAGGCCACGCAGCTTTACCAGGTGGCGAGCCGCTTGCACCCGACCGATGCGACCGCATACAACGATCTGGGATTGTGCCTCAGCCGCCAAGGCAAGACACAGGAGGCTCAGGCCGCGCTGACCGATGCGGTGCGCCTTCGCCCGGAACGCAAACTCTATCGCAACAACCTGGCCAAGCTCCTGGTCGATGCCGGCCAGCCCCAACAGGCCTTCGCCCAGCTCTCGGCCGCTCATCCGCCCGCCGCCGCTCATTACAACATCGGCTACCTGTTGCAACAAAAGAGCGATCTGGCGCTCGCGCGGCACCACTTTGCGCGAGCGCTGGAGATCGATCCGAGCCTGGCCGATGCCCGTCAATGGCTGGCCACGATCGACGGTCTTCAGGTAGCCACAGCCCCGCCAGGGCCCACGGAATACCACGGCGCGTATCTCCCGGCCTCGACGAGCGGCGGCACACCGGCCAGTCTGCCAGTGCATCCCACGCAACCACGAACGAGCATGGGCTCCGAGTTCTACTCGCCGAATCGATATTGATCGTCGACCTACTCTAAGCGTACGCCGTGCCGCTTAAGCTCCGCGAGTTGGGCGTCGGCGCCGTCCAACGCGTTGCCCTTCAGGAACAGGCGCAAGAAAGGCGCGAAGTTCTTGGGGCCGGCGGCATCGGCCGCGACGGCCGCCGTCAACGGGGTCAGGCTCTTGATCTTGTTTCGCTCCAAGAACAGCATGTTCAGCCGCTTCTGACTGGCCAACGGCGTCACGTCTTCAATGGCATTGTCGCTCAGCTTCAACAGCGAAAGATTGTTGACCTCCGCCAGCGGCTTCAGGTCGTACACCTGGTTCTTGGCCAGATCAAGCGAAGAAAGTTTCGCCAGCTTCGCCAGCGGCATGAGATCCGTGATCTTATTGCCCGCCAGATACAACGCAGAGAGCTTGTGCATCTGCGCCAGGGCATCGACCTGCACCACCTGATTGTCCGAGAGCTCCAGATACTGCAGCGCGGTCAGGCCGGCCAGAGGCGCCAGATCGGCAAGCTTGTTGCCGGACAGATCAAGCGATTGCAGGTTCTTCAGCTCTTTGATCGCCGCCACATCGCTGACTTCGTTCTTGGCCAGATTCAACAGCAGCAAATTCTTGCAGTGCTCCAACCCGGACAAGTCGCGGATGCTCTTGCCGCGGGCTTCCAACGTGAACACTTTTCCCAGGTCTTCTTCCGTCAGCTCCTTGTCGGTCCCTTTCTTATCGAACACCAATGCCCGCAGCGCCGCTTCGAGATTCTTGTCGGGAATGGCCACGGCCGCGGCCTGTTGAGCCAAGCAGCAGCAAATCACTGCGAAGGGGGCGATAGAAAACGAAGCGCGGGTGAACATTGGCCGGGCCCTGGTGTTTGACGTTGTTAACCGATGCGAGTGCCGCACAGCCCAAACTAAATGCCCCCGCGGCAAAGTCAAGGTCTGAACTTCTGACAAATCAGCCCATCCACCGCCGCGCCGATATCGGCGCTGGCCATCAGTGTCTCGCCAACGAGAATGGCATTTACGCCGCCGGCTTGTAGACGCAGCACGTCTTCGCGCGTGCGGATGCCGCTTTCGCCCACCACGAGGCACTCGGGAGGAATCTGCTCGCGCAGCCGCAGCGTGTGATTGAGATCAACCTCAAAGGTGCGCAAGTCGCGGTTGTTGATCCCGATCAGCATCGCGCCGGCTTCTAGTACCCGCGCCAGATTCGCCGGCTCGTACAACTCCACGAGCGGCGTCAGACCTAGCTCCAGCGCGCGGTTGTGCAGAGATCGCAGGCTGCAATCGTCCAGGCATTCCGCGATCAACAGCACCGCGTCGGCGCCCGCCGCGCGGGCTTCGACAAGCTGATAAGGATCGAGAATAAAATCCTTCCGCAGCACCGGAATGCTCACATTCGCTCGCACGGCCTTCAGGTGGTCCAGGCTGCCTTGAAAGAAGGGCGTGTCGGTGAGCACGCTGATGCACGCGGCGCCGTGTTGCTCGTAAATGCGGGCCGTCTGCACCGGATCGAAGTCCGCGCGAATCACGCCCTTGGAGGGACTGGCTTTCTTCACTTCCGCAATCAGCCGGATCGCCCCCGGGCCGGCGAGGGCGGCAAAGAAATCCCGCACCGGCGGCGCGGCGGCCGCAAGTTGCTCCAATTGCGCGATCGGGTGCAGTGCCCGACACGCCTCGATCTCTCGACGCTTGGCCGCCACGATTTTGTCGAGAATGGTCACTATTTCACCCGCCGCTCGTAATAGCGGCTCAGCGCCCGCATTCGCGAAACCTGATACGCGGTTACCGCCCCCATGATCACCAGGGCCAGCAGATAGAACAAGTGGCGGCCAGCGTCGATCCCGGCGTTCTTGACGTAGCGCTCCGGGTGATAATGCAAATCCACCAGCAGCAGGCCATACGCCAGCAGGGAAAGCGTCGTCATGAAGGCCACCAGCCGCACGTGAAACCACAGCCCGCTGGCGGCAATCAACAGCGGAAAGCCGATCAGGATCGGACTCACAACGCCGCTGCCGGCATAGACGATCGCCAGCAGCGATGCGGTATCGACAAAGGCCCAGGCAAAGGGCCGGCCTTCCTCCACGGCCTGCTGGGCCATGAGCACCCCGTCCTGGCCTTGAAACGCCGATTCGATTTCGAACACGGCGGTCGCCACCGCCGTCTCCTCGAGTTCGTCGAAGAGCGAGGC
>JBGTDH010000529.1:0-14861 GCA_041748435.1 Pirellulales bacterium | reverse complement strand
GGCCGCCGGGACGCACGGCCAGCACGGGGCCATCGCGGCCGGATTGGGCGAAGACCAGGCCATGACCGAAGATGGGCGTGGGCGTGACCCAGCCCGCCATGCCGAGAATCCGCGACAGCTCCACTCCGAGGGCTGGATCGTAGAAACGCAACTCGTCTTGCGCGTTGACCAGCAGCTCGCGTTTCTCGCCCACGGGAATCATCAGGGGCGAACTCCACGAGCGCTGCAACCCACGGCGATCGGTCTTCCACAGCGTGCGGCCCGTCGTAAGGTCCAGGGCGATCAGGTACGAATCGAACGATTTGAAGCGATCGCCATCGTGATCGCACACCACGTAGACGCGACCCTCTTCGAGCCAGGGACTGCTGGCCAGCCCCAACTCACTCTCGAACTGGCCCAGGTCGCGACGCCAAAGCAGCTCTCCGTCGCGGTCGTAGCAGACCACGCCGGCGTTGCCAAACATCGCCACAATCCGGCGGCCATCAGTGGCCGGCGTGCTGGCCGCGTGCCCCGTCATGGCGGAGGCCACCTCCGGATCGTCATGCTCAATCGCGCGGGACCACAGCAACTTGCCGCTCGCACGATCCACGCAATGCACCAATCGCTGGAAGCCGTTCTCCTGCGAGCTTGTTAGATAGATGCGATCTTCCCACACGACCGGCGACGAGAACCCGTTGCCGGGAACTTCGACCTTCCACTGGATGTTCTCGGTCGGACTCCAACTCGTGGGGAGCGGCTGTGAATCGTCGACCGCGAACCGTGACAGACCACGCCACCCCGGCCAGTTCTGAGCCTGTGCGCACGCGGCAAGCCACAGTGCAAGCCCGATGCTGCTGGCTGTTTTGATCTGCACTCGACCGGCTCCGTCACAAGGTTCTGAAGCGCTCTGAAGCGAGATTCAAGATCTGACCGCGCCACGCGGTTGCGTCTTAATCGCAATCTTACCGCGCTGAGCTACCATTTCGCACGGTCACGCGCCGTTGGGCATGAAAGCGACATTGAACAGGGACCGCCGCCGACCGATAATCAACGGATGAGTAGCCACGAGCAGGGACGCCATGCGGAGAATTGTTAGCCAAACGAGTTTTTCCGCAACTTGGAGCACGAATATGACTTTGCAGCTTCCGCATGAAGTAGAGGGCTTCGTATATGCCCTCGTGCAATCGGGACGGTTTGCCGATGAATCGGCCGTCGTGACCGCTGCTGTGCGATTACTGGAGGAGCAAGACAACCTGTCGAAGCAGATCCAGATTGGTATCTCCCAGTTGGATCGAGGTGAGGGGATTCCCGAGAGCGAGCTGTTCCCACGACTCCGAGCGCGTGCGGCCGAGATTGCGCGCCAATCGCAATGACCGAGCCAGAGTATTCGCCCGCCGCCGAGAGAGACCTTCACGCGATCTTGGACCATATTGCGGCCCATCGCCCGCAAGCGGCGGAGAAGGTGATTGAGCGCGTGCGAGCAGGCTGTCAAAAGCTCGTCAAGTCGCCGGGAAGGGGAACATCTCGCGATGATCTCCAGCCAGGCTTGCGTTGCATCTCCTTGCCGCCCTACGTCATCTACTTCCGACCGATCCGGGACACGATCCAAGTTGTTCGTATCCTGCATGGCGCGAGGAACGAACAGGATGAGATCCCCGCGCAGGCCGACGAAGAATGACTTTGCTCATCACCGCTCGCATGCCCGCCAGTGCCGTTGTGCCAGTGCGTGGCGGTGATGGGGGACCACAGCAACTTGCCTCTCGAGTACGAAACGCACCGCACTGCCGTGGCCCTTTCTTGGATTCAACCGCGCTCGCTATCGCGAGACTCTTCCGATACGATTGGCAGGATTCGTTCGTTATCCTCCTTTGATTTGATCGCAGGCTACATGGCGCATTTCGATAATTCACATCCGTCCGGGGAATTGGACTCTCCGGCCACCGCGGCCCGCAATGCCCGCTTGGGCCTGTGGCTGTTTGGCGTCTACCTGCTGCTCTACGGCGGGTTTGTGGGCATCAGCGCGCTGGCGCCGCAACTCCTGGAAGCGCAACCCGTGGCGGGAATCAACCTGGCGATTGTGTATGGCATGGGTCTGATCGTGGCCGCCTTCGCGCTGGCTCTGGTGTACGGCTGGCTGTGCCGTTTGCCGGCGAGCGATGTGCCGGATCGCGCGGCGCGCTCGCCCGAGGATCGCCGATGATCTACCAGTTCAATCCCGGCGCGGTGGCGGTGTTCGGCCTGATTGTGGCCTTCACGGTGGCGCTGAGCTTCTATCTGGGCGCCAGGGCCAAGAGCGCCAGTGGCTTCTTTGCGGCTGGCGGCGGCATCCCCTGGTTCGTCAACGGCGTGGCCTTCGCCGGCGATTATCTCTCCGCCGCTTCGTTCCTGGGCATCTGCGGCATGATTGCCTTCTACGGCTACGACGGCTTCCTCTACTCGATCGGCTATCTGGCCGGTTGGGTGGTGGCGCTGTTCGTCGTGGCCGAACCGATGAAACGCTTGGGGAAATACACGTTCGCCGATGCCTTGGATAGCCGCTTCCAGAGCCGCGCCATCAAACTGGCCGCCGGCATCAGCACGCTGGCCGTGAGCCTGTTCTATCTGATTCCGCAAATGGTCGGCGCGGGCGTGCTCGTGAAGCCGCTGTTCGGATTGCCCCACTGGGTTGGCGTAAGCATGGTGGGCGCCGTGGTGATCTTGATTGTCGTCACGGCCGGCATGGTCAGCACCACGTATGTGCAGTTTCTCAAGGGCGCGCTGCTGGTAATTTTCAGCGCGTTGCTGACGCTGCTGATTCTCCATCGCGGATTCTCGGTGCCCAAGGGCGGACCGACCGCGCAAATCGTGCGCCAGCCGCAAACCCTGGTGCGCGCGAGCGATGGCAGCGTGCTCGTCAACGGCGTCCCGCAAGGCCGAGGACCGGGCGAAGCCGATCTATGGCCCGTCGGCCATGTCATCCGCCTCCCCGATCAGTACGAGCAAGGCGCCACCGGGCCGCTCGGGCCGCTGGAGTTCTTGCGCGTGCTCGGGCAGAGCGAAGTCGTACTGTGGAGCAGCAAGAAAGAGACGCGCGATGGTCAGACCATCGAGACTTTCACGCCCAAGCCCACGCCCGGAAGCGAGGTCTTGCGCCCTGGCAACCATCCGGCCTTCAAGGGCATTCGCAGTCCGCAGTTCACGGAGAAGCTCAATTTTCTCTCTCTGATGCTGGCCCTGTTCTGCGGCACCGCCTCGTTGCCGCACATCCTGATTCGCTATTACACCGTCAAGGATCAGACCGCCGCCCGCAAGAGCACGATTGTGGGCATCGCCACCATCGGGTTCTTTTACGTGCTTACGCTGTACATGGGCCTGGGCGCTATGACCAGCGGCGCGATGGACGTGACCAACAGCAACATGGCCGCGCCGCTCTTGGCACGCAGCTTCAACGAATGGCTGTTCGCCATTATCTCGGCGATTGCCTTCACCACGGTGCTGGGAACTGTGAGCGGCCTGATCATCGCCGCCAGCGGCGCCGTAGTTCACGACCTGATCGTGAGCGTCGGCCGCGTGCAGATGAACGATCATAGCAAGGTGCGGGTGGCCAAGATCGCCTCGGTGTGTGTCGGCGTCGTGGCCATTCTGTTGGGCATTGTGTTCGAGAAGCTCAACGTGAACTACCTGGTGGGCTGGGCCTTCAGCGTGGCGGCTTCGGCCAACTTCCCGGCTTTGATGATGCTGCTCTTCTGGCGCGGCGCCACCAAACAAGGCATTGCCGCCAGCGTGATGGTGGGCATGATCACGTCTCTGGCTTGGATTCTCGCCAGCGGCGACACCTACCGCGATGTCTACGGCCTGCCCGCCGACACGGCCCTCGTCCCCTTCAGCCAACCCGGCATTGTGACCATCCCCCTGGGCTTCCTGACGCTGATCGTGGTCTCCCTGCTGACCCGCACTCAACGGGAAGGTTAGAATACATCGAGCGCTTCGAGGCTCATCACCAGGACGATCTCATGGCCACCGCGACCATCTCCATTGAAGTCGACGCCGAGGCGGCGCAAGCGTTCCAGGCCGCCTCGGTTCAAGAACGGCGCAAGTTCCAACTGTTGCTCAATCTCCGGCTGCGCGAATTGACATCGACTCCCACGCGATCTCTGATTGAGATCATGACAGAGATCGGAGAGTCTGCCGAGGCCAAGGGCCTCACTCCGGAATTGCTGGAGTCGCTACTCGATGACGAATGAGATCCGAGCGGTCTTCGACACGAGTGTGCTGATTAGCGCGGCTTTGTTGCACCGCTCCATCCCATTTCAGGCGTTTCAGGCCGCCCTAGCCGCTGGTCGAGTTCTAACATCGGAATCGACGATTGTTGAGTTGGAGGAGGTCTTGCGGCGTCCCAAGTTCGACAAGTATGTGTCGACCAGGCAACGCGCCGATTTCCTGACCGCTTTCGTGCGCGAGGCCGAAGTCGTGGAGGTGAGCGTGGCCGTCCTTGAGTGCCGCGATCCGAAAGACAACAAATTCCTGGAACTGGCAATCAGTGGCGGAGCGACCCATATCGTGAGCGGCGATGACGACCTTTTGGTATTGCATCCGTTCTACGGGACCAGGATCGTCACGCCACAAGTCTTCTTGACGGAGATTCGCGGCCACCAGCAATCGGCTACAGCACCTTCGCCTTGAGGTCGTTCAGGAGACGGATGGCGTGGCTGATTTCGGCTTTTTGACGCTCGGGCTCCTGGGGGATCTCGCGCTCGATGGTCAGCGGGCCGTCGTAGCCGATTTCCTTGAGCGCGCGGAGATAGTTCTCCATGCCGACATCCCCCTGGCCCAGCGGCATCTCCACACCCCATTCCTTGCCCGGGTTAGCGGCCCACTTGCCGTCCTTGCAGTGGATGCTCTTCACGTATTTGCCGACCTTCTTCAGCGCGGCGATCGGCTCTCCGGTGCCGTAGAGAATCATGTTGGCCGGGTCGAAATTGATGAACAGGTTATCCCGCTGGACGTCTTGAATGAACTTGAGCAGCGAATCGGCCGTTTCCTGGCCGGTTTCCAAATGCAGGCTCTGGCCGTTGCCGCGGCAGTGATCGCACAGATCGCGCGTGACGTCGATCGACTGCTGATACAGAGGGTCCTGCGGGTCGTGCGGCACAAATCCCAGGTGCAGCGCCACCACCTTCACGCCCAGCAGTTTGGCGAAGTTGGCAATCTCCTTCATCTCCGCCAGCCGCGCGGCGCGCGTGCCCGGCGGGACCAGGCCCACGCTGCGTTCCACGGTGGGAATGTCGGCGTAGCTCTCTCCCATGAAGCCGCCAAACACGGCCGTGAGCGTGATGCCCGCCTCCTTCAGACGCTTCTGGAACGCATCCGCCTTCTCCTGCGTGCGGCTCTCTTTACGCGGCGCGTGCAATTGAATAGTGGGCACGCCCAGCTCGCGGGCTACCTCGAGCTTCACACCCAAGCCCGCGTCCAGGCTAGCGAATACGCCGATGGGCCATTTGTCCATAGTGGCTTCCTATCGCACGGGGAGAGATTCAGAACTTTTCAGGCTTTCGCGTATTTCGTCACGTCCGGCTTCACGCCTTCGGGCGTTTCGTCCCTGTCGATCTCGAACCACTCGGGCTGGAAGTCGATGCGCTTCTGATCTTTGATGGCCATGTTGCTGACCAGCGCGATAATGGCGTCGGCCATGGCCACCTTGGGATGGCACTTGGGGCGGTTCTCCGGCGAGGGATTGCGGATGCACCAGGCCCAATGCTCGATCTCTTCCGTGTAGCCGCGGCTGATGGGTCCGTCGCCGCCGGTGGCATCTTTGCCCGTAGCCACCGCGGCCGTGGCGGGACTCTCGTTGGCCGCCAGCACCGGAGCGTCTCCCTTCTTGGCCACGGCCACCTTGGTGCTGGCGCTGGCGCCATACAGCATCACATCGGCTTCGCGCTCCAGAATTAGCGTGCCGGAGGTGCCCATCACCACTTCGCCGTAATCGCCAAAGCCGTTGCCCGAGATGGAAGAATACGTGACCACGATCTTCTTGTTCGGATCGGCGATCTCGCGCCGCACCAGATCGTTGTCTTTGTAGTAGCCGGGCGCGGGAAACTCGAACGTGCAATAGACGTGATCATCGACATCGCGATCGTAGGGATAAATGTGTCGCCCCCCGACGGCCGAAACGGAGAGCGGCATCACCTTGGCCCGCTCCTTCTTGCCGAACTCGTTCTCCACCTCGTCGTACATGGAGCTGATGAAGATGCTGGAGGCGTCCAGTTGATGGCTGCCCAACTCGGCCATCAGTCCGCCGCCGGTGCGGTCCCACAGCCGCCAGCGAATGAGCTCTTCCATGGGGGAACAGGTGTAGACCACGTTGCCGTCGTGCGTAAGCTGCTTTTCCTGGTAGCCGTACTTCAGCGGATCGACGCCCTTATCCAACATGCGGGCCTTGGCCACTCGGATTTGCGTCTCGATGTCCTTCACTCGCTTGCGGTCCGGACTCTCCTTGGGCATGTCCTTGTCGAGATCCGTGGTCTTTCCCTCGATGTACTTCTCCAGCGACTCGTCCGGCATGGGGAACTTCCAGCTATCCGGGCCGCGATGCCATTGAGCGCGAATGTGATGGATCTCTCCAATCAGCCGGCGGCGAAGCGTATCGACCGCGTTGTCGTACAAAATGCTGTAATGCCGCTGATGCCCCGTGGCCAGTAGCTTGCCGGTCTCCTTGGAGATGCGGCCCATTTCCTTGCATTCGTGAACGCTGTGGGCCATGAGCTTTTCTGTGAGCACGTGCTTACCGGCTTGCATGGCTTCGATGGCCACCAGGGCGTGCAAGTGCAGCGGGAGCGCGATGATTACGCCTTCCACGTCGGGATCGTTGAGCAGATCGTGATAGTCTTGATCGTAGACCTTCACATGCTGCCGGGCCTCGTCTTCGCTCTTCCAGCCGTACTTGTTGAGCAGGCCAGGACGGGCTTGCAGCGCGCCGGCGCTCGATTCATCGCCGCGGAACGCGCGGTACACGCTGTAGGGGCGGATATCGGCAATGGCCACAATCTTGGTGTAAGCCGGATTGTGCGCGCCGATGAGCACGCTCCCTTCGTCGCCTGTGCCGATTATGCCGATGCGGACCGGATCGGCCACCTTGCCATAAGCAAAGTAGTACGCGCCCGCGCCGGCGCCGGCGGCCACACCGGCAGCCAGGCTGCCTTTAAGAAAATCGCGGCGCGTGAAGTCGCTGCCGATGGCCCCGTGAAAGTTTTCCTTGCCGATCGCTTTTTGTTCAGGCGTGAGATGCATGACGTGCTCCCTTTCCCCCGCAACAGGGACGGACGAATAGACTGTAAATGAAGAAATCCAAGCCCGCCCAGCGGCCGACCGGCGTGGCGGCCAGAGCCAACAGTGCGAGCATTTCGATAAACTCTTTATTGACGATCAGCGAATGTCCGGCCGAAGGGGGCAGCGGCGGATAGATGCCCGGCCAGACCGGCTGCGCCAGCACAATCGACGCCAGAAAAATGGCGCCCGCCAGGCTGAAGATTCGCGTGAAGAGCCCCAGGATCAGGCCGCCGCCGATGGCCATCAGGCCGTACATGGTGAGCAGATCGATCTTCTCGAGCTTGCTCTTGGGCACCGGGGCCGGGCCGCGAGCCACCTGATCGCTTTCGAGCATCGATCGCAGCGCCGTCTTATAGTCCCGATCCAGTCGATCCACTTCGCTCAGCCAGCCGGCAGACTGTTTTCGCAGCTTGGTCTCTTCGTCGTGATAACGCTTCTGTTGGAACGGCACGGAGTCGGCCGTGGGATCGACAAATCTCGCAGCAGCCAGGGTGTCCAACTTCTCGAGGTATTCCTTGCTCTCGTCCTTGATCTCGTTCAGAAATGCCCGCAGGTTCTTCTCGGCACGATCGTAGATGCGGCCCGCTTCGGCCGTTTGCTCCTCGCTGAAGTTGAAATGCTCTGCCAGCAAGCGACGGTAATTGCTCCAGCGCTCGACCATGGCTTCGGCACTCAGCCGCTCCCGCCCATCGTAATCGGGCACAAGCTCATGGAACTTCTCGGCCCACGGCCCGCGGGCCTGCTTGAAGAAGCTCTCTGCCGAAAAGCTTGGATTCTTGTACTTCCACATTCCCTCGTAGAGGAAATGCCACCCAATGGCCATGCGCAGCAGGACCAGCAAGACCACGGCTAGAACGCCAATCTGATAACCACGAGCCACGCGAGAGTCTCCCCCAAGAAACAAGTCGCCTAATAGCGAAATCCGTTCGGCGCCGCACCCGGATTATTGTATGCCACGCGGCCCGCGCCCACCACTAGCACGGCGTTTTTGTGGTGTTCGTAGCACCGCCTTCAGGCGGCCGCTTGCAGAACGCCCCTTGGGGTCAATAGACTCTGCCTACCCTATGCCTTCCACTCCCATGCCCGCTCTTGAGCCGCGCCCGATTACCTTCGCGGCCGCCAGTGTGGCCACTCTCTGCGCCGCGCTGTGGGGTGGCTTGGCGGTGGCCATCCTCTTCACGCAGCAAGATTTGCCGCCGATGCTCACGGCCGGACTGCGGTTTGCACTCGCCACGCTGTTCATGGCGAGCTGGGCTCGTTGGGACGGCGCGCGGCTGTGGTTGCAGGCGGCCGATGTCCCGTTGGTAGCACTCGCGGGCTTGCTGCACTTTGCCCAGATCGGGTCGTTTCATTGGGGCCTGACGCAAACGAACAGTTCGCATGCGTCGGTGCTGATCGGCTCTTATCCCGTGATCGTCGCCGTGCTGGCTCACTTCCTGCTGCCCGGCGATCGACTCTCGTGGCTCAAGGCCGCCGGATTGTTGCTGGCCAGCGCCGGGCTGCTGATGGTTGTCGGCGGCAATGCCTGGGTGGCCGGATCGACCGCGCCCAATACATTGTTAGCACAGGATCAAGATCCGGCCTCGCTCTTCGGCGATGCCGTGATCTTCACCAGCAGCCTGCTGTTGGGGCTGAACGTGGTCTATACCAAGACCTTGCTGACACGCATGCCCGGCAGCAAGATTCTGTTTTGGAGCTACGCCTTCTCGACACTCGGGTTCTTCGGCACGAGCGTCGCGTTCGAAGATTGGGAACAGGTGCGGCTTACGCCCGCCGGGTTCTGGGGTCTGATGTACCAGAGCATTCTGGTGGCCGGATTCTGCTTCGCCGCTTGGACGGCCTTGCTGCGCAGACACCGAGCCAGCCAATTGGTGGTCTTCTCTTTCGGGCAGCCGCTGTTCGGCTTGCTCTTCGGCAAGCTGTTCCGCAACGACCCCCTCACCCTCTGGCTGGCCCTGGGCGGAGCGGCCATCGCCGGGGGAATTCTGCTCGTCACGCGTGGCGATAACCCACGTCCCGCCGGCCCAGCCGACGAGCTTTGACCGAAGCAACGGGCGACGGCTCGTGGGGACGCTCGCTCGGACTAACCTTGTCGTGCGATGCGGGCGGTGACCAGCATCTCCAAATGGTCGACCACTTCGCGCGGGCCCATGCCATCGGTGCAGACAATCACGGCGTCCAGGGCAGGCAGCAGCGGGCCGACCTCGCGCTGGGCGTCTCGCTCGTCGCGATATTTCTGATCGGCCAGCACTTCCTCCAGCGTGGCCGATTCGCCGCGGGCTTCGATTTCTTTCAATCGCCGCCGCGCACGTTCTTCCGGACTGGCCGTGAGAAAAATCTTGCACTGGGCCTGCGGGAAGACCACGGTTCCCTGATCGCGGCCATCGGTCACCAGATCGTCATCGCCGGCCGCGGCGCGTTGCAGATCGACCAGGTGGGCCCGCACATCCGGATTGTTGGCGGCGTAATGCGTGGACGCGGTGACCTCCTGCGTGCGGATGGCGTCCGAGACGTCTTCGCCCTCCAGCCACAAGCGGCCGTCGCGATACTCGATGCTCACGCCGCGAGCCGTGCTTGCCAGCGCGGCCGCATTGTCCATGTCGATGTTCGAACGCAAGCCCGCCAGCGCCACCGCGCGGTACATAGCGCCCGTGTCCAGGAAGCGGAAGCCCAGGCGTTCTGCCAGCGTGCGGGCCGTGCTGGATTTGCCTGCGCCGGCGGGTCCGTCGATCGTGACGATCAGGCCCATCGCGCCTCCACTTCCACCCATTCGTGAGCGGAGAAATCGAGGCGCACGCCCCCTTCCTCGAGCGGCAAATCGACCAGCGTCTGACCCTGATAATCGACCTGGCGGGTACTGCCGATGGACCGGAAGCCACGTAACACCGCGCGCCCCGCGCGGCCTTCCGTCTCGAGCAGCCGCACGCGAACGCCGATCGGACGCCCGTCTTCCGCCAGCGGTTCCCAATGCGTGGCCACGATGTTCTTGGCATCGATGTGAAACAACCAACTGGCGGCCGGCTGCGGCGGGGCCGAGCGATCGGCCAGCACAATCGGCGGCGACAACAGCTCTAACGCCGCGGGCAGCGAGTACGCCAGATCGAAACCCACGCCTAAACGGAAACGCCGCCGCGATTCGCCCCGCACCACCAGCAAACTATCCAGCATGCGAAAGCCGATGCGGCGATGATAGGGCAAGCCTCCGGTCAGGATCGACGTGCGCGTGTTCTCGGTGCGGGCTTCGATGAACAGCGGAGCTTCCAGCTTCTTGGCATCGGTGGCCTGCGTGCCCCAGCTCACGCTCCGGAAAATATCGGCGGCTGCGTCGGCCCAGGCGAAACGGGCCGCGTAATAGGAATTCCAGGCATCGGCCCGCGGATCCTCGGAGATGTCCAGCTCGATGTCGATCAGCAGCACAGGGCAGGCTCGCCAAAGTTGATACGTCTGCTTGAAGCCGGCCATCCGCTGGCCTTCGGGGCCCACCAGTCGGCCGTGCGTGACGATCTCCGCCAGCGCCGGGCCGCTCGACATGACCTCCAGCCCTTCGCAGACCATGTCGGTATAGCTGGCTTCCAGATCCGGATCGCGCCACACATCGCCCGCCTTGGGACGACCGCCGGGGAGGCGGAACCCCAATTGTTGCGACAGGCGATTTCCCCGGGTGTGATAATCGTGGACCGAGCGAATGCCGCCACTGGCCGGATCGATCCAGACTTCCACGTGTTCGTTGCGGAGCGTGGTCTCCTGCACCATCGGCTTGGTCGTTGCCTTCTTGCCGCCGCGCAAGCCCGAGAGCCAACCGCCGCCCGTGGCCGACGCGGTGGAACTCCTGGCGCCCTCGCCGTGTTGAATGTGAGCGAATCCCATGGGGGGCACTTCAACGACGGCAAGCACTTTCTCGCCGCGCTGTTGTGCGGCCAAAACGGGTCCGGCGACTTCGGGAACGCCCGCCGCGGCCGGCAGTTCCAGGCAAGCCTTGCGCGTGAAGCTGAACGGATTGCACAGCAGATGACCGGGGGCAATGGTCTGATTGCCTCGCGGCAGAGCGGCCGACAGTTGCGTGGCGGCTGCCATCGTCGAGGATTGCAAATCCGCGTCGAGGGTTTCGAAGGCATCCTCGGCGTTGCGGCTGGCCGCTTCCACACGTTCCAGCAGATCGTCGCTCGCGCCGCCGGCGCCCTGCAGTAGCGTTACTAAGGTGGCCAGCGTCGCCTGCTGCTCGGCCGCCAGATGTCGCCGCTGATGATCGATCGAGCGCGACAACGGGTTGGCCTGTTTGCGTATGACCGACTGCTTAAGATACGGCGCTCGATACTGGTCCGGCTCGAAGCGCTGCAGCCGCCCCCCTTGATCGGTCTGCTCGAAGTATTCGTCGATCGACAGGAATTTTCCCATCACCGGGGCAAAGGAGCAAATGCGACGCAGATCGTGATACCACGTGCAGGCCTGTCCCGGCCAATGGGCCAGCACAATCGTGGCCACATGATCCAGGTCCATCGATTCGCCCATCTTGGTGGGAAAGCTCAGAAAGCTTTCCGCCCGCGATGCATCCAAAGGAATGCGAGTCAGGGCATCGATGGCGCTGGAGTCGACCCCTTCCCATCGCACCTTGCTCTGATCTCCCCGCGGGAACTGCCCCTCTTCCAAGGTCGCGTGCAGTGCGCCTTGAAAACCCAGGCGGGAGAGCATCTGCGGCAAGACGGGCGTAAGTCCGAATCGCCGCCGGCCGAAGATTCGCGGACGCTGCGACAGATGCTTCTGATAGGCGTTCACGCCGTGCCGCAACTCGCGCAAGATCGATTCCGGCGGCAACAACGGTGTTTCACGTTCGAGGTACTCGCCGCCAATCAGCGACGCTTTTCGTCCGGCAAGCGCGGCGGCCACTTCGGCCAGAAGCGCCGGATCTTGCAACGCCAACTGCTCGATGGTCTGCGCGGTGGCGAGCAAGTTGATCGGCGAGGACGAAGACAACTCGCTCCGCAGCGCAGCCCCCAGCGTGGTCGGCGCCACCAGCGTCAGGTCCAGGATGTAGGCTTCCGCCGGATAAAAGCGTTCGCGGGCTTCGGTCAGCACTTCGAAGCAACTGACCAGATGCTTCTGGGCCGTTTCCTCATCGCCGGCTACCGCTGCTTCCGCGGCCCGCAGCGTCTCCGCCTGAAAGTGCACTTCGTCCAGATTGCTCATGTAGCGCATCTGGCGAGTGAGCAGCTCTACTTGCAGGTACGCCAGGCCCAAGGCATAAAAATCGGCCACGCGCTCGGGACGCACCTCCGCCGCCTGCCCGTCCAACTCCGCTAACGCATTGGCTACAATCTGCGGCCGATCGCTGAGCTTGCGGATGATGTGGCCGCCTTCGCTTTTCACCCGCGCGGGCCAGCCGGCCAACAACAGCGATTCGCTCACCTGCGGGACAATTAGCAACCGCCCGGCAAGCTGCTCCGGCGGACTATCGGCCCGCGACCACCCCGGCATCTTGGCCGCGGCCGCCAGCAGGGCGGGATGCCACATGGCCGTCCAGGCGGCCAGCAGCCCCTCTGCTTCCTCGCCTTCGTGATGGAGGGGAAAATCCTCGAGGCTGTGGCAAGGCAAGAGGATCGTCAGTTCCTGGAACTTCATCGCAAGCGCCGCGTGATGGGTCGAAATCGTGCCCTGGCCGGGGAGTTCCACAATACCGGCTGCCGGTCACGTAGTCGAGCGGCAGGGCGAAGGCAAGCCGTTTCAGAGTCTCCGACCAACGATAGCAGCCGGCAGGGTGCATGCTTACAATGAGCGAGTGGTCTGACGGAATCCCCGCACGAATGGTTTGACGATGCACGTTCACAAGGTGGCCATTAAGAACGTGCGGGCTATTCGCGAAGTGAGCTGGTCGGTCGACAACGCACCCGGCTGGCACGTCGTGCTGGGCGACAATGGTGCCGGGAAGTCGAGTTTTCTGAAATCGGTGGCCTTGGCCCTGGCCGGACCTCACAACGCGGCGGGATTGCGCCAATCGTGGGACGATTGGCTGCGTCGCAACGAGCCGTCGGGGGAAATCGAACTACAGATCAGTTGGGATAGCCACGACAAGTTTCGGACGCAAGGCAAGCGCCCGACCAAAGGACTGCTGCGGGTGCCCGTGCAGTTTCGACGCGACCCAACCTCGAAATCGGGGGCGGTCGAGCTCGAGGCCGGCAAAGCCACTCCCAGTCCGAGCCGCCACGTATGGGAGAGCGAGCGCGGCTGGTTTTCCGCTTCCTATGGGCCGTTTCGACGATTCTCGGGTGGGGACGTTCGTTCGGAGAAGGTGTTCAATAAGTTGCCCAAGCTCGCCAGGCATTTATCCTTGTTTGACGAGCGCGTGGCATTGACGGAATGCTTGGAGTGGCTGCGCGAGCTGAAGTTCCGCTCCTTGGAACGCGATCCCGAAGGCGCTTTGTTGGAGCCGTTAAGAGACTTTCTCAATCACAGCGATTTTCTCCCCTATGGCGTGCTTTTGGCGGACGTCACTTCCAAGGCTGTGCTGTTCCGCGATTCCAGCGGTTTTGAGATGCCGGTCGAGGAGTTGAGCGACGGCTATCGCTCGATCCTGAGCATGACGTTTGAGCTCATTCGCCAGATGGCGCTGGCCTTTGGTCCGGACAAAGTGTTCGCCACCGACGGCTCCCGAACGGTCGCCGCCAGCGGCGTGGTGCTGATCGATGAGATCGACGTGCATCTGCATCCCACCTGGCAAAAACGGATCGGCCGTTGGCTCTGCGAGCATTTTCCTCACGTGCAGTTCATCGTGTCGACGCACAGCCCCCTGGTCTGCCAGGCCGCGGAGCATGGCTCGATCTTTCGGCTGCCCCGGCCGGGGAGCGATGAAACCGGCGGCATGCTGGCCGGCGAAGACCTCAAGCGCGTGCTGTTCGGCAACGTGCTGGACGCTTATGGTACGGAGGCTTTCGGCCAAGAGGCGGCGCAAACACGCTCGCCTGCCGCGAGGCAGATGCGCAAGCGCCTGGCTCAGCTCAATAACAAGGAACTGGTCCAGGCCTTGGACGCGCACGAAACCGCGGAGCAACACGACCTACGGGCTTCCTTGCCCACGGTCGCCTCCAGTCTGTAGGAGCGGCGGTCGTGCTGAAGATTCGCAACGCAACGCTGCCGCAAGCTGCACGCGATTTGCTCGCCAAGTATCAAGCAGACGTCGATCAAGCCGGCAGCTATGCGCAGTGCGTGGCCCGCGCCAAGTCCAAGTTCGGCCAGCGCAACAAGCCCGCTAACGCCGCATTCCAAGCTGTGCGGAGCAAGCTCACGAGCATGTGTTATGGCGCCAGGCGCTGCATGTACTGCGAGGATTCCGTTGCCGATGAGGTGGAACACTTTCATCCCAAGGACTTGTATCCGGAATTAGTGTTCGCCTGGAAGAACTACCTCTATGCGTGCGGTCCCTGCAACGGTCCCAAGAACAACCAGTTTAGCGTGTTCGAACCGACGAGCGGCGCCCTGATCAACGTGACCCGCGCCTCCGGTGCGCCGGTCGTGTCGCCGGTTGCTGGCTCTGCTGCGCTCATCGATCCGCGCCGCGAGGATCTGCTGGAATTCATGATCCTTGA
>JBGTDH010000528.1:0-2354 GCA_041748435.1 Pirellulales bacterium | reverse complement strand
GGCTTGAAGCTGCTCGGCGATCGAGCCCACGCCGTGGACGACCGCCTCCGTTACCCGATGCAACTCCTCCAACGGACGCTCGGCCAGCGGCGGCAACTGCCGTGCCTTCACCAGGGGCTCGGTCGCCAAGGCGATGCGGTTCATCATCTCCACGCACACCGTGGGATGATCTCCGATGGCCGTCTCGCCGGAAAGCATGCAGGCATCGGCCCCATCCAGAATGGCGTTGGCCACGTCGGTCACTTCCGCCCGCGTGGGCTGCACGCTCTTGCGCATGCTGTCCAACATTTGCGTGGCCACGATCACCGGTTTATGCCGGCGATGGCAGGTGCTGATGATGCGCTTCTGCTCGACCGGCGTGCGCGCCACATCGATCTCGACCCCCAGGTCGCCGCGCGCCACCATCACGCCGTCGGACGCATCGACAATCTCGTCCAGCGCGTCCAACGCCTCTTGCTTCTCGATCTTGGAGATCACGCGGGCCAGCGAGCCTCGCGACTTGAGCAGCTCCTTGAGTTGCCGGACCTCGTGCGCTTGCCGCACAAAGCTCAGGCCGACGAAATCAATATTCGCCCGCGCCGCCCACAGAGCGTTCTCGCGATCGATCTCGCTCAGGGCCGGCGCGCTGAGCTTGGCCCCCGGAAGATTCACGCCCTGACGGCTGAGGAGCCCGCCGCCTTGACGCACGCGGCAACGCACGGCATCCGTCGTCTTTTCCTCGACGATCAGAGCCACGGTGCCATCGGCCAGCATGATGCGGTCCCCCACGTCCAACTCATCGACCAGCGGCTCATAGGTGGTGACCAGCCGCTTTGGATCGGACGATTCCTCGCCGCGCACGAACCACAGCTCCTCGCCGGTGCGGCATTCCAACTCCCCGCCGACGAGTTCTCCCAGCCGGATCTTGGGACCCGCCAGATCGGCCAGGATGCCCACGGGGTAGCCCATCTCTTGGCTCACACGGCGGATCGTGTCGGCCACCACCTGCTGCTCTTCCCACGTAGCGTGGGCCATGTTCAGCCGGAAGACATCCACGCCGGCGCGAATCAACTGCGCGAGTTGCTCCGGCTCGCGGCAAGCAGGACCCACTGTGGCCACAATCTTGGTGCGGGCGCGGGTCGTAACATGAGGTGCGGCAATAGTGGTTGACATGATCCCTCGCTGTCTTGTTGCCGCCTACGACGAGCGATGATAATAGCCCACACGCGCCCCCTGCGCCAATTGGCTGTAGATGGCCACACCGCTTTAATGATGATTGCACCCTCCAACAACGAACGCCGATCGAAGCTGCGGCCGCTCGTGCTCGGCCTGATTGGCGGCACTGCAGTCATGGGCCTGCTGGTCTTCGCCGTGCTGTTATTCTCCGCGCGAGGCGCCCTGCCGCTCGTCACAGAAGAGTCGCTCGCCGCCGCCATGCAGCGCTGGGAAGACCGCGGCCCCAAGAGCTATCGGCTTTCGCTGCTGGTTACAGGCACGCGCCCCGGTCCCGTCGAGTTGGAGGTTCGCAGGGGAGAACCCGTCCGGCTGACACGCGATGGCCGCGAGCCTGCTCGTCACACGTGGGACTTCTGGACCATCGACGGGCAACTCGAAGCCATTGAGGGCGAGCTCACCGGCGACGTGCAGACCATGTTCGGCGTGCCGGACCGCTCGGCCGTCCTCATCCGCGGCGAATTTGACCCCGACCTCGGCTACCCTCGCAAGTATCAACGTCAGGTGCTCGGCCGGGATCTCGAAGTCGGCTGGGAAGTGCAGAGCTTTGTACCACTCGATTGAACAACCAGGGTCGCAGAACATCTGGCCTGTTGCCAGTCCGCCGCACTTCTACAATCAGCGTCCCGCCTGGCGGGACTTGGCCCACAGAAGCTCGGCGCCGCCTACGGCTGGGATCTCGCCATAAACGACGAGAATCTGCTTGCGGCACTGCCGGCATTGAACATTAGGCGAGCGACCGGACAATGACGCGAGTACGGAATGCCAGGTCGGTTCGATACTCCTTCTTTGCTTTGGCAATGCCCAACGGAAGAATCGTTAAATCTTGCGCAATCGGAATGCCGATAAGGGAACACGATGCTCTGTGTTCGCAAACCGATCTCACGCTGCCTCTGCGCAACAAGGACGTTGCCATGCTGGTAATTATCAGCGATTTGCACCTGACCGATGGCTCCAGCGGCGCTTCCATTCCGCCGGGGGCCTTCGTCATCTTCGCCGAACGCTTACGCGAGCTGGCTTACAGTGCTAGCTGGCGGATTGATGGCAACTACAAGCCCATCGACAAGATCGACTTGATCTTGCTGGGCGACGGACTCGATGTGATTCGCTCTGCCCGCTGGGGACTCCGCCGCGACATTCGC
>JBGTDH010000527.1:0-8230 GCA_041748435.1 Pirellulales bacterium | reverse complement strand
CCCTCACCCCCAACCCCTCTCCCCGCAGCGGGGAGAGGGGAGACGAGAGAGGCTCATGACCGAACAAGGCCAGAAAGAACTCGGCAAGACCCTCTGGAACATCGCCGACCAACTGCGCGGGGCGATGAATGCGGACGACTTCCGCGATTACATGTTGTCGTTCCTGTTCCTGCGCTATCTCTCCGACAACTACGAGCTGGCCGCGAAAAAGGAGCTGGGAAGCGACTACCCGAAATTGAAGGGGGACGCGTCCACCGGCGACGAGACGAAGGCGGGGGGGACCACGCCGCTGGCGGTCTGGTATGAACAGAACAAGAAGGATACGCCGGCGTTCGAGAAGCAGATGCGCCGCAAGGTGCATTACGTCATCAGGCCCGAGTATCTGTGGGGCAGCATCGTCCACCTGGCCAGGACGCAGAACGACAAGCTGCTCGACACGCTGCAGAATGGTTTCAAGTACATCGAGGAGGAATCGTTCTCCAGCAACTTCCAGGGGCCGTTCTCGGAGATCAACCTCGCGTCCGACAAGCTCGGCAGGAAGTACGCCGACCGCAACGCCAAGCTCTGCTCGATCATCAGCGAGATCGCCCGCGGGATGGCGCTCTTCTCGACCGACGTCGGCATTGGAAAAATCTTCGGGATGGAGAAGAACATCACGACCTACAACCTGGCGCGCATGAACATGCTGCTGCATGGGGTCAAGGATACCGAGTTCGAGATCTATCACGGCGACACGCTTACCAACGACTGGGATTCTCTGCGCGAGACAAACCCCAGGAAGAAGCCGCAGTTCGATGCGGTGGTGGCCAACCCGCCGTTCAGCTATCGCTGGGAGCCGGGCGACGCGATGAGCGACATGCGGTTCAAGAACCACGGCGTCGCGCCAAAAAGCGCGGCCGACTTCGCGTTCCTGCTGCACGGGCTGCACTACCTGAAAGACGACGGCGTGATGGCCATCATCCTGCCGCACGGCGTGCTGTTCCGCGGCGGGCAGGAAGCGAAGATTCGAGAGAAACTGCTGAATGACGGGCACATCGACACGGTAATCGGCCTGCCCGCGAATTTGTTCTATTCCACCGGCATTCCTGTCTGCATCCTGGTGCTGAAGAAGTGCAAGAAGCCGGACGATGTGCTGTTCATCAACGCGGCGGAGCAGTTCGTGAAGGGCAAACGGCAGAACCGGCTGGAGGAAGAGCACATCGAGAAAATCATCGCGACGTATCGGAAGCGCCCGAAGCAGATCGAGCGGTATGCCCGCCGGGTGGAAATGAAGGAGATCGCCGAGAATGATTTCAACCTGAATATCTCACGCTACGTGAGCACGGCGCAACAGGAATCGGAGATCGACCTGGCGGCGACACACAGCAAGTTGGTGGAGATCGAGAAGGCGATCCATCAAGCAACGACTAAGCATAACGACTTTCTAAGAGAGCTCGGCTTATCCCCATTGCCATCGCACGGTCCTTCGTCGAAAGAGTAGGAGGAGTTGGAAGCTTTGAGGAAATGGCTTCGGAATCTCGGAATCAACTACGTCAATGAAAGTCGCGCGAGACGGAGCGCAAGCCGGCGAGGCGTTGGGAGAGGTCTTCCAAACGCGTGACGAGGACGTGGGTGACGTTCTCTTGCCGCTGCAGGCGGCCGTGGGCGATCAGGGCGCTGGCGGTGCGGGCGGCCTGGTAATAGCGCTGCCAGATGTTCTGGCGGATGATGAGGTTGGCCGTGCCGGTTTCGTCTTCCAGGGTCACGAACGTAATGCCCTTGGCCGTGCCGGGGCGTTGCCGCACCAGCACCAGGCCGGCCACGCGTACGTAACGGTCGTGGTCGAACTGCTCCAATTGAGCGGCGGGGGACACGCCCCACTCTTTCAATGTCTCGCGTTGAAACGAGATAGGGTGGGCACGCAGCGTGAGGCCGGAGGTCTGGTAATCTGCCAGCGTCTCTTCCTGCGGCGTCATCGGCGGCAATGCGACCAGCAGATCGTCCGTCTCCGGCAGATTTGCCAACAGCGGCAGCGGCTGCGATTTTTTCTCTTGGGCCAGCGCGTGCCACAGCGCCGCGCGGCGATCCAACTTCAGCGAACCAAAGGCATCGGCTTCGGCCAGCCGCGCAATCGTGGCCTGCCCCAAGCCCGTGCGACGGGAAAAATCGGCCAACGAGGTGAACGGGCCCTCGCGGCGAGCCTCAACGATCTGGCAGGCATGGGATTCGGAGAGGCCGAGAATGATGCGCAGGCCGAGGCGGAGGGAAAAAGAGAAGGATGAAGGATGAAGGATGAAGGATGAAGCAGAGGAGGAAGTCTCGAAGTTCTGGTTCATCCTTCTGCCTTCATCCTTCATCCTTTCCTGTCCATCCTTCATCCTTTCCGTTTCAAGAGTGCAGTCCCAATCGCTGTGGTTCACGTCGGCGGGAAGGATTCCTACGCCGTGGTCGCGGGCGTTGCGCACGAGTTGGGCGGGGGCGTAGAAACCCATCGGCTGGCTGTTGAGGAGCGCGGCGGCGAAGGCGGCGGGATAGTAACATTTCAGCCAGGCGGAGACGTAGACCAACAGTGCGAAGCTGGCGGCGTGCGACTCGGGGAAGCCGTACTCGCCGAAGCCGCGGATCTGATGGAACACCAGCTCCGCGAATTCGTCCGAGAGGCCGCGCGAACGCATCCCCTCGATCAGCTTCTGGCGGAACTGCTCGATCACGCCGGGTCGCCGCCAGGCGCCCATCGCGCGGCGCAACTGATCGGCCTCCCCCGGAGTGAAGCCCGCAGCCACCACGGCCAGCCGCATGGCCTGCTCCTGAAACAGCGGCACGCCCAACGTCTTCACCAGCACTTGGCGGATGTCTTCGTTGGGATACGCGGGATCCTCCAGGCCGGCCCGCCGCCGCAAGTAGGGATGCACCATGTTCCCCTGAATCGGCCCGGGGCGAACGATGGCAACTTCGATCACCAAGTCGTAGAACGTGCGCGGCTTCAGTCGCGGGAGCATGCTCATCTGCGCCCGGCTCTCGATCTGGAACACGCCCATCGTGTCGGCCTGGCAGATCATGTCGTAAACGCGAGGGTCTTCGCGCGGGATGTTGGCGAGAGATAGAGGCAAAGGATGAAGGATGAAGGATGAAGGATGAGGCAGAGGGGCAATCAGCTCAAAGCATTTGTGGATTGCGGTGAGCATGCCCAGGGCCAGGCAGTCGACTTTGAGGATGCCGAGCTCGTCGAGATCGTCCTTGTCCCATTGAATGACCGTGCGGCCCTCCATGGCGGCGTTCTCAATCGGCACCAGCTCGCACAGCGGGCCGTGCGTCATCACCATGCCGCCCACATGCTGGCCCAAGTGTCTAGGAAAGCCGAGTAGCTCGCCTACCAGGTGCAGCAGGCGTTTGCCGAGGGGCGAGTCGGGATCGATGCCGGCGTCGCGGCAACGCTCGGGCAACAGGGCCTCGTGATGATAGCCCTCCAAGCTCTTGGCCAACCGATCGACACGATCCAAAGAGAGACCCAGCGCCTTGCCCACGTCCCGCACGGCGGAGCGGGGTCGATAGGTGATCACCTCGGCGGTCATGCCGGTGCGCTCGCGGCCATACTTTTCATACACGTATTGCAGCACTTCCTCGCGGCGCTCGTGCTCGAAATCGACATCGATATCCGGGGCCTCCTTTCGCTCGCGGCTGATGAACCGCTCGAACAGCACATCCATCTGGGCCGGATCGACCGAGGTTACGCCCAGGCAATAACAGACGGCCGAGTTGGCCGCCGAGCCACGCCCCTGACACAGAATGCCGCGCCGGCGGGCAAAACGCACCAGATCGAACACGGTGAGGAAGTAGGCCTCGTAATGCAGCTCGCCGATGAGCGCCAGTTCGTGCTCAATCAGCTCGCGCACCTTGGGCGGGATGCCCTGCAGATACCGCTGCCCGGCCCCCTTCCAGGTCATTCGCGTGAGATACTCCCGCGGCGTCTCGCCGGCGGGGGCCAGCTCCTCGGGATACTCGTACCGCAGCTCGTCCAGGTTGAAAGTCGAGCGCGCCGCGACTTCCAGCGTTCTGGCGATGGCGTCCGGCGCGGCGGCGAAGCGGGCAGCAATCTCCGCCACCGGCTTCAGATGCCGCTCGGCATTAGGAAACCGCTCGGGACCAATCTGATCGACCGTGGCGCCCAGGCGAATGGCCGTGAGCACGTCGGCCAGGGCTATTCGCCAGCGATCGTGATAATGCACGTCTCCGGCCGCCACCAGAGGCATGCCGGTCTCATGCGACAGGGCGATCCAGCGCGCGAGCAGCGCTTCGTCGTGCGGTCCCAGATGCAGCTCGGCCAGGGCGTAGCAGCGATCGCCGAAGACCTCGCGATAACGGCGAAGCGAATCGCCCTGGCTGTGCTCGCTCAGCAGCACGCCGGCGAGCAGGCCCTCGCAGCCGGCGGCAAGATCGTCTAAGGAGAGAATGCATTCGCCCTTCTCGGCGCGGCGGCGGCCCAGGGTGATGAGCCGCGAAAGGCGGCCGTAGGAGGGGCGATCGGTGGCCCACAGCACCACGGGCGGGGCATCGTGCGGCGTGATCTCCGCGCCGATCACGAGCTTCAAGCCCAGTTGCTTCGCTGCGCCGTGGGCACGCACCACGCCCGCCAGGCTATTGGCATCGGTCACGGCCAGCGCGGCGTAACCCAACTCCGCAGCCCGCTGCACCAGCTCATCGGCATGCGAGGCGCCGGCCAGAAACGAGAAGTTGGTCTTACAGTGCAACTCCGCGTAACCGGCGGGCGGTGCAAGAGCAGCCGTCGAGGGCAACAACCGGGGGCGTTTCTGGGAAACCGGCGGATCGGGCACGGGAACACCAATGGGTTCAATTGTACATTACGTACATGTGTACCCTATTGGCTGCAATCAGGCAAGGATGAAGGATGAAGGATGAAGGATGAAGGATGAAGGATGAAGGATGAAGGATGAAGGATGAAGGATGAAGGATGAAGGATGAAGGATGAACCAGACCTTCAGCACCATTCCCTCTGCTTCATCCTTCCTAATTCATCCTTTCCTTACAAATCGGCCGCGCTAAAGGCCACGCCATCTTTTCGCCCGCCGAAGGCAGCCCACACGCCTGCGGCGATCGATTCCTTCACGAACCGCACCGAGCCGTCACAGAGCGCGACGTTCACGCCACCTTTGTGGTAACTCGATGGCGGCGTGCAGCCGTGTGTGTTGGCATCGAGGTTACCCGTATTGGCATTCGTTTCAGCGCAGCTGCGGCCGTTGGGCGGCATCACGTGGTTGTAGTTGCCGGTCTGATAGTTACCCGCGAACCAACGCTGGCCGCTGTCGGAATCCTGGCTCGTGGCGCCCTTGGCTTCCGTGCTGGCGTCGCACTGGGTGCGATAGCTCGTCGTTCCGACCGGACCCCAGGCATTGCCTGTTGGCGCGGTGGAGAAGGCAAACCAATCGCTGAGCTTCGTGATCTCGTTAACCCGTTGGTCGCCCAACGCGCGTTCCGAGAAGGCAGCCGTGTTGCTGGTGCCATCCAGAATGTCGCTCGCCGGCACGCCCCACTTGGTGTTGTCTTTGCGGGAGCGGAATGGCACGCGCGTGAACATCACAAACGCGCCATTGTTCGCGCGGTTGGGATTATTGTTGAAGCTGGTGGCCAGGCTGCCGGCATTGCCGCGATAAGAGTTCTTGGCAAAGTTGACAGCGCCGCGGTTCTCGGTGGCCAAGCCGTCGCTCGGACAGAGCACATACGGCAGCTTGACCGCCGTGATATCGACGTTCGGCGCACCAGGGGGCGCCGGATCGACATCGGTATCGATCTTGTCGCTCACGCTTCCCTGCTCGAAGTACGGCAGCAGGTACACGTGCTGGCTCCAACTGTAGTAGTTGGCGGGAATCGAGGTCGGATTGTTGTTCACAAAGTCCGGGTCAGCACTGTCCAGATTCACCTGGCCGGGCGGAAACCGGCGGTTCACGTTTTCGTAATTGTGCATGGCCATCCCGAATTGCTTGAGGTTGTTCAAGCATTGCGAGCGGCGGGCCGATTCCCGCGCCGCCTGAACCGCAGGCAGCAACAGGGCGATCAAGATGCCGATAATGGCGATCACCACAAGCAACTCGACAAGGGTGAACGCCGCGCGGCGACGAAACAGATACGACATAAGGGTCTCTTCTCGTGGCAAGGGTTCCGTAGAGCCGCGGACGCCCGCCGAAGAATTGCCGCCGGTCCCACACCGACGGCTCGCGCGAGCAAGAAATCCGCCCCAAACCCTATCGCGCGACACCACGCGACCCCGCGGTCGCCTGCCCCCACGCTCGGCTTAGAGAAAGCTGCGTAGCTTTCGACTCCGAGTAAAAATATGCGCGCGGCAAGGCGATGGCAAGGTGAGCGATCTGCAATCAGCGAAATGTCGGCTTTTACGCGAGAATGCGCAAATTACAGTGCCACAGTGGTAGATGACAGTTGTTTCTCCGCCCTCGATCGCAACTGCGAACGAGCCGTCTAATAGGCGCCGGCGGGAATCACTTGTCCGTCCTTGCGGTTGCCTAAACGTTGGTAAATGATCGACGAAATGTTGTAGTTGATAATCCGAACCGAGCCATCACACATCGCGGCGCCGAATCCGTGCGGATGCGCGCTGCCAAAAACCTGCGGAGTTCCGGCCGTCGTAGTATCCTGCAGCGGCGGAAAATAGACGCCGGTGCCTCTGTTATTGTTGCCGATTGTGTTCGTCGAGCGGTTCACGTCGTTGTTGTAGCCCGTGTACATATTTTCGTTATCCGAATCGTCCGCTCCGGTTTCCCATCTGGTGCTGTGCAGGAATTTTTCCCCGGCGCAGAGCGTGAACGTGGTCCCGTCCAGCACGTCGTTGGCCTTGATTTCGCTGGAACGATAGGAGATTCCGGTTTCCTGTGGTGGACTTTGGGGCGCGGCGGGCAGGGGAGAAGCAAACGCGGGACCATCCGCTCCCATGCCGGGGCACCCGGCGCACTCAACGCGACCCCAGTCGCCGGAATTAGCCGCGTAGTCCGTCTTGGCGACTTTCGTGACGGCGCTGGCATTACGGATTACACCTACGTTGCCCGAGCGCTCATAGGTCAGCGCCTTGCGACGCGACGGGCAATTGAGAAACGCCACGGGCGTCTCCAGACGCTGTTTGTGCGCATCTTGCTTGGCGGTCCCCGTAAGGCCCGCTCCTAATTCCCACAGCGCCTGTTGCTCCATATACGGCAGCGCGCTGCAGATCCAACCCCCCGGTTGCCCGCGGCCGAAGCCGCCGTCCGGATCGCAGCACCAGGCCCAACCCCAGCCTCCGGAAGGATAGTATTTCATGGTGTCGTGGTGATTCTGGTACGCCAAGCCGATCTGCTTCAGATTGTTATGGCATTGCGTGCGCCGCGCAGATTCGCGGGCGGCTTGGACCGCCGGCAGCAGCAGAGCGATCAGAATGCCAATGATAGCAATCACGACGAGCAACTCGACCAGCGTAAAACCCTCGGAAACGCGACGCACGCGTTGGCACGACATGGCGACTCTCCCCCAGAAATTGCAACGGCAAGGTATTAACGAATAGGGCGTTCATTGTGATCGAAGATTGCCGAGCGATCCATAGGAAATCTCGGCACAGGGAATCTCGATACAACCGACGTACACCATCACGGTTCCTTGAACACCACGCCGTCTTTCATCACGAAGGCCACCTTGTGCATCACGCGGATGTCCGCTAGCGGATCGCCGGATACCGCCACAATGTCGGCGGTCTTCTTGATCTCGATGGTGCCCAGCCGGTCTTCGATCTTCAGCAGCCGGGCGGCCTCCAGAGTCGCGGATTGGAGCGCCTTCATCGGCGGCATCCCCCCGGCCACCATCAACTCAAACTCGCGGGCATTCTCTCCGTGCGGAGAAACGCCGCTATCCGTACCGAAGGCAATCTTCACGCCCGCGGCATAGGCTTTGGCGAACGTATCTTTGATCACCGGGCCGATGGCGGCCGCCTTGGGTCGCACGATGGCCGGGAAGTAGTCGGGGTCTTTCGATTTCTCGGCCACCCAATCGCCCGCCAGGATCGTGGGCACCCAGTACGTGCCTTTCTCCTTCATCAGTTGAATTGTTTCGTCGGTCATGAAGGTGCCGTGCTCGATCGAATCGACGCCGGCCAGAATGGCGCGCTTGATGCCCTCCGTGCCGTGGGCATGCACGGCCACCGTCATGCCGTAATCGCGGGCGGTCGAGACCACGGCCTGCAGCTCTTCCGCGGTGAACT
>JBGTDH010000526.1:0-11599 GCA_041748435.1 Pirellulales bacterium | reverse complement strand
CACGACACGGACCACAAGGGGAAGGACGACCAGCCGGCGCTTGTCGAGCACCCCGACCCCGATCTGCTGGAGTATCGCGTCACCCACGATCGAGAGAATCTGTACTTTTACTTTCGCTCCCGCGGCAAGATTGCCCGCACGCAGCGGGAAGCAGCGGGAAAGAAGGCTGGACGGTTCTATGTAATCGTGGCAATCGATGTCGACGACAACGACGACACCGGCTATTGGCTGCACGAAGGGGGCTACTATCCCACGTCGCGCGGCTACGACGTGAACGCGGAGATTGAGTTCTACGATGGACAGCTCAACACGGCTTGCTACCTCAATCACGGAGCGTTGGACGCCGCCGAGTTGAATCAGGCCTTCCAGGATCAATCGTCCAATCAGTATCGCGCCGGCCACGATGGCCCTTACCCGGCCGGCTTCATGAAGCTGCTGCCCGGCACGTACAAGCAATACACACAATGGGTGCCGCACGCCGACGGCACGCTGACGTTCGTCCGAGACAAAGGCCCGATTGTGCGCGGCATCGCAAACGCAGCCGTCTCTGCCGAAGGCGACCGCGCCGAAGCCAGCTTCCCCCTCAAAGGCTTCCTGAACGACGAGCGCGGCCGTCCGATCATCACCCCCGGCCGCAAGCTCGATCTCTCCTTCTCCCTCGAAGCCAGCGGCGAACTCTCCCCCTCCGGCAAATGGGCCTCCGACACCGCCGAGCCGATCCAAGGCTACGTGCTCGCTCCATAGTCCCCAGCAAAAAGTGCGACATGTCAAATTTGACGGGCGGTTGTGACATCTGCTAACCTGCCGTATGGGGGTCTTGTCGCGTTTCGCCGTTCTGGCCCGTAGGCGGTCATGCCAAACCCCTCCATCTCTAGTGTGCGGCTTCAGCAGGCACACGCTCAGTATCAGCACTGTATGCTCTGCGAGCATCGCTGCGGTGTCGATCGCACCGCCGGAGAGCGTGGCGCCTGCAAGACGAATTGTGAAGCGCGCGTCTTCCGCCAACGCGTGGAATGGGGCGAAGAGCTGGAGCTTATCCCGTCGCATTTGTTTTATCTCTCAGGCTGCGATCTGCGTTGCGCCTTCTGCATCGCAGAGGCGAACGCGTTCGATCCGAGGCGCGGCACGCCGCTCACGCCGGATTTTTTCTCCGCGGCCGTAGCCTGGGGGAAAACGCAGGGCGCGCGTAACGTGCAATGGGTCGGTGGAGAGCCCACGATTCACCTGCCGGCAATTCTGGCCGCGATGGCCGACTGCCCGGATTTGCCGCCGATCGTGTGGAAGTCCGATTTTCATGGCACGCCGGCCGCCTTCGCATTGCTGGACGGAGTGGTCGCCACCTACGTGGCCGACTTCAAGTTCGGCAACGATGCATGTGCCTCCCGCATCGCGGGCGTCGAGAACTACGTCGCCATCATCACGCGCAACCTGATGCTCGCAGCGCGACAAGCTGACCTGATCGTCCGGCATCTGCTGCTGCCGGGCCATTTTGAATGTTGCTATGTGCCGCTTGTGCAATGGATGCGCGAGCACCTGCCCCAGACCAAGTTCAGCATTCGCGATGGGTATCTACCGCGCTGGCGAGCAATGCAATTCGCCGAGCTGGCCTCGCCGCTGAAAGCGGGAGCCGGCCGTCTGGCGCTGCAAACGGCGACGGCGGAAGGATTGAACATTATTACCTGAGGAGCAACTGTCCGTGGATGCCAACGAAGAAGCCTCGATCACCGAAATCAACTTATTGCCCGATGGCCGCATTTGCGTCTTCGGCAGCTCGCGGGATGTGCTGGAAGTTCTCGACTCCCTGGAGTTGGGCGATCCGGCGCTGTCCGTCCGCGTGCGGCACTTGCGATCGCAGCGCAGGCCGGGCGACGTTTCCGCCGAGGTGCATCATGAGTGAAGGCCCTACGACTCGCGGCGTCCAACGTCCCGCATCGACCTCGCCCACGGTCAGCGATCCTCGGGCCGCCAAGAATGAGAAGAAGCCCACTCCCGCGCGACGCTTGACACGCGCGCAAGAGCTCGAAGTGCTCATCAGGGCGCGATACCCGATCGTGTATGTGGTGAGCTGGGAGGAGGAGCGCGTGGAGCGGTGCCTGGCGGAGATCGCCGAGCGCCGCGGCAAGAAGCTATTCGTGTGGACCATTACCCAAGGCATCGTGCGCGCCGGAGCGGAGCCGCAGCGTGCCAAGTCTGGCGCCAACAGCACCTCCGACCCGCTCGCGGCTTTGGACGCCGTGATTGATCAGATCGAGCCAGCCATTTACTTACTCAAAGACTTTCACCCCTTCACCAAGAATGACCGCTGCAACATGACCGTGCTGCGGCGCCTGCGGGATGTTGGCTATCACTTGCGGGACACGTATAAGTCGATCGTGATTGTCGCCCCCCTGCTGGAGATCGCCCCCGAGCTGTCCAAGGATGTGACCGTGGTGGAGTTCGATCTGCCGGGCACCGATGAATTCAACCGCCTGCTGGACCGCATTGCAGAGGATGTGAAAGACAATCCGCAAGTGAAAATCGATCTGGACGCCGATGGCCGCGAGCGATTACTGCACGCGGCCCGCGGACTCACGCTCAAAGAGGCGGAGAATGTGTTCGCCAAGACGCTGGTGCTGGATGGAAAGATCGACGCCGACGACGTGAGCGTGGTCTTCAGCGAGAAGCAGCAGATCATCCGCAAAAGCGGGCTGTTGGAGTATTACGAGTCCGATGAGCAATTCACGCATGTGGCGGGTTTGGAGAATCTTAAGGCCTGGCTGGCGAAGCGTAGCATCGCCTTCACCGATCGGGCAGCAAAGTTTGGACTTCCGCCGCCGCGCGGTGTGATGCTGCTTGGCGTGCAAGGGTGCGGCAAGAGCCTGTGTGCCAAAGCCGTCTCGAGCCTGTGGAAGTTGCCGCTGTTGCGTTTCGATCTGGGACGTATGTTCTCCAGTCTGGTCGGTTCCAGCGAGGAGAACATTCGCCGGGCGATCCAGACTGCCGAGAGCATCGCTCCCGCCATCTTGTGGGTCGACGAAATCGATAAAGCCTTGGCGGGGTCCGCCGGTTCGGCGGGAAGCGATGGCGGCACGGCCGCGCGTGTTTTCGGCACCCTGCTGACATGGCTTTCGGAGAAGACGGCCTCTGTGTTCGTCATCGCTACTGCCAACGACATCAGCAACCTTCCGCCGGAGTTGCTGCGCAAGGGACGGTTGGACGAAATTTTCTTCGTCGATCTGCCCACCGACGAAGAGCGGGTGCAGATTCTCAAGATTCATCTCTTCCGTCGCGGCCGCGATTGGCGGAAGTTCGACGTGGCGGACCTTGCCCGCCACTGCGACGGATTTAGCGGAGCGGAGATTGAGGAAGCCATCATCTCCGCCTTGTTTGACGCCTTCAGCAAGAAATCGGAGCTGAGCACGGAGTTCATTAAAGCCAGCCTCAACGAGACCGTGCCCCTGTCGAAGACGATGAGCGAGGAGTTGGATCGGCTTCGCACCTGGGCCACCGGGCGGACGCGTCCCGCCTCCGGCGTGCCTGTGCGACCCGCCGAGGAAGCGCGAAGAAAAATCGAACTGTGACCGTACCGCAACCATTGAGGTGATGCATGAGCACCGTGATCGTAATTACGCCCATTATTATCGCCAGTTGGCCGGCGATTGCGGCGGCCGTAACCGCCGCCGTGGGCACCATGGGTTTTGCCGCTGCCCGCAGTCGAGACCTCGCGCTAGCGCACCATCAAGAGGCGTCGCGAGCCGAGATTGAAGTGGAAGACAGCGAGATTCTGGCCGATGCCACAGGAAGCAGCGAAGAGATGGTCGTCGAGCGCGACGGAATTCGGGCCTGCTTCAGCCGCGATGGCCGCGGCAGCCTGCGCGTGTGCATGGAAGGCCACGGGCATTCCAAGGCAGAGTTGCGGAGAATCGGCGAAGAGCTGGTCGGCCGTGTCACGCAGCAGTACGCCTACAACCGCGTGGTTACCGGCCTGAAGGAGCGCGGGATGGCCATCGTCGATGAGCAAGTCGCGTCGGATCGCACGGTGAAGATTCGTGTCCGCAATTGGTAAGACCAGCAGGAGAATCCCATGGCTCAAGAAGAAATCGAAATTCAGATCGATCCCAGCGGCAAGGTCACCGTGAAAACAATCGGCATCAAAGGGGCACGCTGCCTCGATTACGCGGAGTTCATCGCGCAGCTCGTGGGTCGCGAGGAGTCTCGGCAATTGACCAGCGAGTACTACGAGGGCGATGGTCAGGTGCGACGGCAAGTCGATGTCAAACAGCGACGCTAAACGTTATGCAATGCGCGAATTGCAGATTCGAGAATATGCCTGGCCTGGTGTCGTGCGGACGGTGCGGCGCCTCTCTGCAACTGGGGGCTCTGACGATCGATGTGAATCCGCCGCGCGCCGGTAAGTGGTCCAAGCGATTGCGCACATGGTTACCGACGGCTCGTTTCGGCCTGCGACGGCAGGGGGCCACGGTGGCGAAGGAATTAACGGGCCTGCGCATCTCCGATGCGCCGGCCGTGCCCGTCTTGCTGAGATTGATTGTCCCAGGATGGCCGCAGAAGCATCTGGGGCATGCCAACAGGGCACGCTGGTTTCTGCGAGGGTTCTTGGCGTGCCTTGTGCCGGGAATCTTGCTCGTTGGCTCTCCCTTGGGAAGCGTGCTGTTGGGACTGGCCGTGGCCGTTCATCTATCGTCGGCACTTGATCTTGTGCTGACGGGTGATCCCCGATCGCGCGCCGCCCGCGCGATTCTGTGCTGCGCGCTGGTACTCACGGTGGTCTACGTGCCGGCGGGCTGGCTCGGCTGGCAAGTGGCCGCGCCGCGCCGCATGCAGCAGAACGTCGGACCGTTTGCCTCGGGGGACGTGGTTTTGGTGAACTCGGCCGTGTACGCCTTTCGCGATCCCGCGCCTGGCGACGTCGTCTTGTACGCTACGAACCCAACGACGGTTTCCGGCTGGTATCACGGTCGGAACGCCAATTACCTCGTGGCCGGCGAGCGGATCGATCGGATCTTGGCCGGGCCGGGCCAGACATTGGAGATCGACGCAGGGCAACTCCTCGTCAATGGCCAGCCCGCCGCGCACTCGGCCTTGAATCCCGCCCACTTGCCAGCCACACTAAAGGTCGAGGTGCCGGAGAGCTCTTATCTCATCCTGCCGACCACGGCCCTGGGCGATGAGATCGGCATGCGCGGGCTGGATTGGCAGAGCCTGAGCGTGGTTCGAAGCGAGCAGATTGTGGGACGGGCCTGGCTCCGACACTATCCCTTCTGGCGGCTGTGGTGGATTCGCTAGTCAGGACGGCACGATGGCACGATTCGAGAAACTGGAGTTCGATGAGACGCGAAAGCAGTCCGAGGAATCCGCACCACGCTTGCAATCCGAGGGTCGCGACTTTCTAAAGATGGCCGACAGCCAGCGACGCCTTGGCCAGTACGAAAACGCGTTGCGGTACTTCTCTCGCGCTCTGGAAGACGATAAATCGCTTGTCACCGGTTGGCTTGGACAAGTGCAGATGCTGGTCTTTCTGGGCGAATTTCCGGAGGCAGAGCTATGGAGCCGCAAGGCTCTGGAGTTGTTTCCCGGTCATGGCGACCTGCTGGCCGGCCGCGCGCACGCCTTGTGCCGCCAGGGAGACACTTCGCAGGCCCTGGCCATTTGCGACGGCGCACTGCGGCAGCCCGGAGCGTCTGCGTATCGATGGCTGGTGCGCGGCGAGGTTATGGTTGCATCGCGTTAGGCGATGGATCGGCATTGCTTCGACAAAGCGCAACAGGCTGACTCCGATTGGCTGGTGCCGCTTGAGGCGGCACTGGCGTATTTGCATCATGAGCAGCCTGCCGCGGCGGTGAATCGCGCCCGCGCTGCCGTGGAAAGAGCGCCCGATCAGTGCTACGCGTGGTACATTCAGGGTCTGGCTCAGTTTCGCGGCAAGTTGGAGCGGTCGGCGCGCGAGAGCTTCCAACGCTGCTTGGAATTGTCCCCACGGCACGCCGATGCTCGGCAGCGCCTCGCGGAGATGTCCGTCGGCCGCTGGTCGTTGGGGCGGATCTGGGGCCGCTTGTGGGCCGGTTGAACGTCACTCACCTCGGATTGAAAGCCGTCTGGTGTGGAGCTTCGAGCGAATCTTCAAGGGCGCGCGCAAGCACAACGCCAGCGATATTCACCTTGTGCAAGGCGTGGCGCCGGTGCTGCGCATTGATGGCGGCATCCGCCCCATCGAAGGCGAGCCTCTGGATGAGCCGGCGCTGACCAGGCTCTATGAAGAGTTGGCTTCCGAGCGCCATCGCGAGATTTTCCAACGCGAATGGCAACTCTGCTTCTCCCGAAACTGGCCCGGCGTGGGCCGCTTCCGCGTGAGCGTCTACTACCACGCCGGCTGTCCGGAGATGAGCATCCGCCTCTGCGAGACGGTCATTCGCTCCGCCGACAATCTCGGACTGCCCCCCGTTGTCGAGGAGCTTACCCGTTTGCCCCACGGACTCGTGCTCGTTACCGGACCCACGGGCGTGGGCAAGACCACCACGCTCAACTACATGATCGACACGATCAACCGCGAGCGGCGGGCCAAGATCGTTACGATTGAGGATCCCATCGAGTTCGTTCACGAGAATCAGCGCAGCATCGTCGTGCAGCAAGAGGTAGCCACGGACGTCCGCTCGTTTCGGGCCGCACTCGTCCACGTCTTGCGGCAAGACCCGGATGTCATCGTGATTGGCGAGATGCGCGATCTGGAGACCATCGAAACCGCCTTGGTGGCTGCCGAAACCGGCCACCTGGTGTTTGCCACGTTGCACACGCCCGACTCGGTGCAAACCCTGCAACGAATTTACAGCGTGTTCCCCGGCGAACGGCAGAATTTTGTCACCGCACAATTAGCCAATAGTCTGCAAGCGATTGTCTCTCAGAAGTTGCTGCCACGTGCGCAAGGCTCCGGTCGGCTGTTGGCCTGCGAGATCGCCATTTGCACGCATGCGGTTCGCAACCACATTCGCGAGCGGCAGGTGCATCAAATCTACAGCGAGATGCAAACTGGCCGCAAACATCACATGCAAACGATGGATGCCGCCTTGCTGGAGCTCTATCAGCGTGGCGAGATTAGTTACGACATCGCGGTTTCCAATGCCCGCGACGCCAACTTCATTCGCCAAGCCGCGGGCGGCGGTTCCGCGCCCCCTCACAGTTGAAGCGCGTCAGGGCGCTTCGGCGAGGACTCGCTGCAACTGCTCGATCTCGCGGTCGGGGGTTCCGCCATGCTTCAGATACTGCTGGAGATCGGCCGCCGAGTGTTGCCACTCCTTCAGGGCCAGATGGGCGATCGCACGGTTCTTGTACGCCAATGCTTGTCCGGGCGATTGCAGTAACGATTCATCGAAATCGGCCACTGCGGCCCGATGCTGGCCCACGCGATTGTAGGTCACCCCACGATTCAATAGAGCCTCCGGATAGCGGGGTTGGAGTTGAATTGCCGTCGTGAAATCTGCGATGGCCGCGGGGTCTTGTCGCATCAGGTAGAGCAGCGTGCCGCGGTTGTAGTGCAGCATCGGGGTTTGCGGCATGATCTCGATCGCCCGGTTGAGCTGCTCGATGCCGGCCCTGACGTTTCCCACAAGCTGGTGTTGCTTGGCCAAGTTGGCATGCGCACGCTCATTAAGCGGCCACTTGGCCAGCGTGTCGTTCCATAGTCCCGCGGCCGTCCGATAATCGAGGTTCCGCAGCCAGGCCTGCGCCGCCAGCAGTCCGGCCACCAGCGCCATTGCCACGATCGGAAGCATGCGCAAGTGCGTTACCGAATGGCCCGCCTGCCGCCTGCGATCGAGCACGTTGCACCAACCGAGGAACAGTGCCGTTACCGCCAGTGCCACCACGGGAGCCAGCGGAAGATACATGCGGTGCTCGGCGATTACCTGTGTGATGATCGGCACAACGCTGGAGCTGGGGGCCAGGATCAGAAAAAAAGCGGATCCTAGGAATGCCATCCGCGGCCAGCGCCGCCAAGCCGCCAGTGTGGCGGTCAGCAGAAGTGCGAGAAGGAGCGCGCCGGGAATAACTCGCCGGGCATCGGTAATCGGGCGCGGTCCATAATCGAACACCAAGGGAGTGGGCGAGATCGCAAGACGCAGGTAACGCGGAATCGCCACGCACTGCGTCTGCAGATACTGAAGGGACGTCACGGGTTGCTCAAAGCCCACGGATCCGCCGCGTCCGCCCGAGTGAAAAATCAGCAGCGCCAGCAGGAGCCAGGTGCTGGCCAGGCCCGCCAGCAGCGGCTTCCGCAGGGAAACCACTTCCTTCCAGGTGGAGAAACGAAAGGCACGCAGGTAAAGCAGCACGAGCAGCGGCGCGGTTGCCATGACCTCCTTGGTCAACATTCCGGCCGCGCAGCACAATACGGCCAGGCCGTGCCATCGGCTCCGCGAGGCACTCTGCTCTCCGCGCACGACACAATACAACGTGAATAAGTAGAACAGCCCGACCAGGGACTCCGCGCGTTGAATGACATACGTGACGGCGGCCGTTTGCAAGGGATGAACACCCCACGCTAGCGCAATGCAGAAGGCCAGGCCTGTCGAGGCCGATTGTAGACGCTCGTCGATCTCAGGAAGCAGCAGCGTTCTCCGCGCCAGGCCAAACAGAGTCCAGGTGGCCAGCACATGCACCACTACGTTGAACAAGTGGTAGCTCCACGGCTCCAGCCCGCCCACCGCGTAATTCAGGGCCAGGGTCAGGCCCAAGAAAGGGCGGCCCTCGACGGTTCGCCCGCCCTGAATCGGCGGAAACATGGCGGTCCAGGGGGGCCACAGGCGTCGGATCGAAGGATTGGTGACGATCGAGCCTACGTCGTCCATCACGAACTCGCCGTTCAGGCTGTTGCTGTAAGCCAGGCCAATCATGCCTGCCAGCAGCACAGGGGCCAGGCGCCCGGCCCACGGTTTTTTTTCTCGTTCTCTTGTGGCGGCAGGCTTCATCTACGTACAGTATCGCCTGGATGCGCCGCTCGCAGCGCGTCCGCAAGATCGGGCATTTCGGGGCAACCCATTGTAAGTACCCCACCCGCCGCAGAGAACGAGGAGCGACCTTATGTCCGGCCGGCACTGGCTAATTATCGGGTTGTTTGTTTCGCAGGGTTGGCTGCACGCCGGCGAGACCGCGCTGGACCGGTACGTGAAGAAGCCGGATTCGACGTACTCGTGGCGTGTGATTCGCGCGGTCACGGCAGACGGGGCGACGCAGTTCGTGGTCGATCTCAAGAGCCAGACGTGGCGGACAGAGAAGGAGGTGAACCAGCCGGTGTGGCAACATTGGCTCACCATCGTCAAGCCGGCCCGCCCCGCTTCTAAGACGGCCTTCTTGTTTATTTCGGGCGGGGCTAACGGCGGCGAAGCGCCCGCAGGCGCGGAAGACCGCACACTTCAGATCGCGCGGGCAACGAACACCGTGGCCGTGGAATTGCGAATGGTTCCCAATCAACCACTGATTTTTCATAACGACGGCCGGCCGCGTAAAGAAGACGATCTGATCGGCTACACGTGGGATCAGTTCCTGAAGACCGGCGACGAAACCTGGCCGGCTCGCCTGCCGATGGTGAAGAGCGCCGTGCGGGCCATGGATTGCGTGCAAGAGCTGCTGGCCAGCGAGCAAGGGGGCAAAGTCGAGATCGAAAAGTTCGTGGTGGCCGGCGGCTCCAAACGCGGCTGGACCACCTGGTGTACGGCCGCGGTCGATCCTCGCGTGGCGGCCATCGTGCCGATTGTGATCGACGTGCTCAACGTGAACACCTCCATGCAGCATCATGTGGGCGCCTACGGCTTCTATTCGCTGGCCATCAACGATTACGTGCAGCACAAGATCATGCAGCGGATGCACGATCCGCGCCTGAAGCAGTTGTACGAAATTGAAGACCCTTATTCGTATCGCGAGCGGTTCACGATGCCCAAGCTGCTGGTGAACGCCACGGGCGACGAGTTCTTTTTGCCCGACTCGTCGCAGTTTTATTTCGATGGCCTGCCCGGCGAGAAGCATCTGCGCTATGTGCCCAACGGCAATCATTCGCTGCGCGACACCGACGCGATGGAGACGATCCTGGCGTTTTATCAATGCGTGCTGGCCGGAAAGCCGCGGCCGACCTATTCGTGGAAGCTCGAGCCAGACGGCAGCATTCGCGTACAGACGCAAACGCCTCCCAAGCAGGTGAACCTGTGGCAGGCCACGAATCCGAAGGCGCGCGACTTTCGCGTGGCCACCATCGGCAAGGCCTACACCATGCAGACTCTGGAAGATCGCGGAGAAGGCGTGTACGTGGGTAGGATCACGCCACCCGCCATCGGTTGGACGGCGTTCTTCGTGGAGCTCGTTTACGATGCCGGCGTGCAGTTCCCGCTGAAGTTCACGACCGGCGTGCGCGTTCTGCCGGACAAGCTGCCGCACGCCGACGTCGACCCCGCCACGGCCCCGCTGGAGAAGCTGCCAGCGAACAAGGCGGCCGCATCGGATTGATTGCAGTAGACCGAGTAGTATGCGGCCGATGCCGTATACTGTTCCATTGATGTGAAGGTCATTAATGCAAAAAGAAAGCCATGAGCACGATCCACGCGGTTTTTGAGAATGGAGTGTTTCGACCCATGCAAGCCGTCGAGCTGCCGGAACATTGCGAGGTCGAATTTGAGCCCCGAGTGGTGGGCCGGCCGGACGACTCCTCGCACCGCCTACGTGTTCAGGAGTTGCTCGCGCGTCGTTTCAATTCAGGTCAGCCGGACATCGCTGCGCGTCACAACGAGCATCAGCCGTGAGAACGATCTTTCTCGACACGGTTGGCCTTCTTGCGCTGTGGGACGAGGCTGATCAGTGGCACGCAGACGCGATGTTCGCCATGTCTGCGATCGGATCAGAGCCCTGTCGATTCGTCGCGTCGTCTTTGGTGCTGGCGGAATGCGGCAATGCCGCCGCACGCACGCCTTATCGCCGCCATGTTGCGGATTTTCGGCACGAGCTATCCAACTTCGGAAACCTGCTCAAGCCAACAGACACGGACGAACAACTGGCCTGGTCGGCCTACGCCAATGGTGAGGCCGTTGGATACGGACAAAGACGGTCTTGTGAGCCGCAAAGAGGCGAACAAATCGTTGCTGGATCGTCCGTTCAACCAGATCGATGAAAAGCCGGCCGGCGAAAACAAGGGGGACGAGCAGCTCACGGCCGCCGAGATCGAAGCTTATCTCGTCAAGGCAGAGCGTGGGCGGGATGGACAGATCTCGCAGACGGAACTGACGGAGTACTATGCCCGCGCGTATTCGGGACGAGACGGTGTGCTGACGGCTGCGGAGCTGCGGAGCCACTACGGCGGCTTTCGCGATGGCAATGGTGATGGGCCGCGCGGCACTCCCACGATTGACGGTGAACGCGTCTATGCAGAAGGAGGCAGTGGCGATCTAACCTGCCTGGAGGCCGGCACGGGCAAGACGCTCTGGCATCGCCACCTGGTGCGGGATTTCGGCGGCGGCCGCCCGGGCTGGGGCTACTGCGAATCGCCGCTGGTCGTGGAGAACCTTTTGATTGTCACGCCCGGCGGCAGCAAGGGCACCGTCGTCGCGCTGGATAAGCACACGGG
>JBGTDH010000525.1:0-4029 GCA_041748435.1 Pirellulales bacterium | reverse complement strand
GCGCGGCCCGCCTTCGTGCGGCATAACCTGCGTCTGGTGTTGGGCCGCTGGCTGGCCCAGGAGGGCTTGTTCGAGGAAACGGTCGTGCAACTCGAGGGTCTGGAGCCGCAGCAGGTGGTCGATCCGGCGTCGCTGCTGTTCTTCCAAAGCGTGGCTTACCACCGGCTGGTGCAGAAGGAGCCGGGATTGAAGGCCATCCGCCGTCTGCTGGACGACGTGCAAGATCAGCCACACCGCTACGTCTCCGTGGCCGGACTGATGTACGAAGACCTGAAAGGATTGAAGGCCGAATCGCTGGATCACATCTCGCGGCAGATGGACGACATTACGCGCCGCTTGGACCTGGGCCGCACGGGGCCCAAGGTGCGCAAGGTTGAGGACGATGTCGTGGCCGCGCTGGACAAGCTGATCGAGGAGATGGAGAAGCAGCAGCAACAACAGGGGGGCGGCGGTGGCCAGGGACAGTTGCAGCCCGCCACGCCCGCCTCGGACAGCCGCATTATGGCCGGCCGCGGCCCCGGCGAGGTGGACCGCAAGCCCATCGGGTCCAAGAGCGGCTGGGGCGATCTGCCCCCCAAGCAGCGTGACGAAGCGCTGCAGCAGATCGGCAAAGACTTTCCTTCGCACTACCGCGAAGTGATCGAGCAGTACTTCCGCAAGCTGGCGGGGGAAGAGAGTCGCAAATGAACGCGCCGGCTCTGCTGATCGTGTTGTCGTTCGCTGCTGCGCCCAGCGTGGAGGTCCGCACGCTCTCCGGCCAGGCCCACATGGGCACGCTGCTGGAGCTTTCCAGCCAGCGCGTGGTGCTGGCGACCGATTCCGGCGAGCAAACGCTGGCCACTAAGGATTTATTGGCAGTTCGCGTTCGTGCGGCAGTCGGGAAAGATGCCGCGAAGCCGCAAGTGTGGATCGAACTCGTGGATGGCACGCGGTTGGCCGCCGTGGAGTACACATCTCGCGCGGGCCAAGCCACGGCGAAGCTAGTGGATGGACAGGATTTGACCCTGTCCACCAAATTGGTCACGGCCGTTCGGCTCAAGGAGCAGAACGAGAAGATTGCCCGCCAGTGGGCAGACATTGTGAGCGCCAAGCGGGCCTCCGACGTGATTGTGATTCGGCGTGAAGAGGCGATCGATTTTCTCGAAGGCGTGCTGGGCGATGTGTCGGCCGAAGCGGTGCAGTTCAAGCTGGAGGGAGACGCGGTGAACGTCAAGCGGCCGCGTGTGGAAGGGTTTTTGTATTTTCACCCGAGCGTGCCCGCGTTGCCTCCCGCGGTCTGTGAAGTTGCCGCGCGCGATGGCTCGCGGATTCCGGCCACGCGCATCGAGCTGCGCGAGGAGCAACTGCTGCTGGTCACGCCTAGCGGCCTGCAGCTGACGCGGTCGTGGGAATCGATCCAGGAGCTGGACTTTTCGCTGGGCAAGCTTCGCTACCTGAGCGATCTGCAGTGGGACACGGTCGAGCGGCAGGGGTACTTGGGATCGGCCAACGCCAAGCCGGACCGCTTCTTTGAGCCGCGCCGGGATGCCTCGTTTCTGGGACCCCTGCGGCTGGGGAATAAAACGTATACTAAAGGGATCGCCTTGAAGAGCCAGACGAAGATCGTGTATCGCCTGCCGGGCAAGTTCAGCCGTCTGACCGGGATGGCGGGAATCAATGTTCAGGTCGCCCCCGCCGGGCACGTGCGGCTGGTGATCCGCGGCGATCAGCACATGCAACCGCTGCTGGACACGACCCTCTCCGGCACGGACGCGCCGCTGCCCTTGTCGCTCGATCTCTCCGGAGTGCGGCGTTTGACGATCGAAGTGGACTTCGGCGAAGCGGGCGATGCGGGAGATCACTTGAACTTGTGCGACGTGAGGATCATTCAATGAGAAGGGGTAATTGCAAATTGCAAATTGACGGCAGCAGGGCGTTAGGCCGCCTTTCAATTTGCATTTTGCAATTTGCAATTTGCAATTTGCAATTCCTTCTCGCCGCCGAAATCGACCAGGCGGTCCTCGCCGCTGAGACTCAACGCATTGAAACTATCGCCAAGGCTTCCGCCGCCACGCTGGCCGTCTTCGCCAAGAGCGGCAACGACGGCGGCTCGGGTGTGGTGATCTCGCCGGACGGTTTTGCCCTCACCAACTTTCACGTCACCAGCGGCAACGGCAACTGGCTGCGCTGCGGCATGAACGACGGCAAACTCTACGATGCCGTGCTCGTGGGTCTCGATCCGGTGGGAGACGTGGCCCTGCTCAAGCTGCTGGGCCGCGACGATTTTCCGCACGCTCCGCTGGCCGATAGCGATCTGGTGCGCGTGGGCGATTGGTGCTTCTCCGTCGGCAACCCGTTCCTGTTGGCCACCGATTTCACGCCCAGCGTAAGCTACGGGCTGGTCTCGGGCGTGCATCGCTACCAATATCCTTCCGGCACGCTGCTGGAATACACAGACTGCATCCAGACCGATGCGGCTATTAATCCCGGCAACTCCGGTGGGCCGCTGTTCAACGAGCGCGCCGAGGTGATCGGCATCAACGGCCGCGGCTCGTTCGAGAAGCGGGGCCGCGTGAATGTGGGCGTGGGCTATGCCATCAGCAGCAACCAACTGAGAAATTTCCTGGGGCATCTCAAGAGCGGCCGCGTGATCGATCATGCCACGCTGGGCGCCGTGGTCACGCACGACGACGAAGGCCGCGTGCTGGTCAACGACATTCTGGAAACCAGCGATGCCCACCGTCGCGGGCTGCGCTACGACGATCAAATCGTGCGGTTTGGCGGGCGGGACATTCGCACCGTGAACGCCTTCAAGAACGTGCTGGGCATCTTTCCGCGGGATTGGCGCGTGCCGCTCACGTATCAACGAGACGGCAAGCGGCACGACGTAGCGGTGCGTCTGCAGGGCGTTCATCGCAGCGGCGAGTTGCTGGCCAAGCTGCAAGGCCGCACTCCACAGCCTCCAGGACCGCGGCCCAAATCGCAGGAGAAGCCCGAGGAGATGCCGGACGGACCGATGCCTCCGCGAATGCAACTCCCGCCGCGTGCGGCCGCCGCTCCGCTGCCGGAGCGCGTGAAGGCACATTTCGAGGCGCGGCCCGGTTACGTGAACTATCACTTCAATCGCTTGGCGCAGGAGCGCATCTGGAAGGGGCTTACGCCTCAAAGCGACTTCTCTGCTTTTGCCGGCGGCTGGACTTTCGGGGGAACGATGGAGGGGCAGGGAGATGCCCGCATCGAGCTGCAAGACGCCAAGGCCACTCTCGCGCTACCCGCGGGCAAGGCGGCCATTAACGTGGGAGACAATCTCACGGAATCACTCGATCCCCCCGGCACCGGCGGCCTGCTGGCGGCGCTGTCGTTGTGGCGGCGGCTGTTGATGCAAGGGCTCGAGGGCTACGGGCAAGTCTCTTATCTGGGCACGGTCCCGATGTTGGGCCGCGAGACCCTGGTCGATTGCCTCGTGGGCACGCACGGCGGCGTGGAATGCCGGTTCCTGTTTGATCCCGTTAGCGGCCAGCTCGTGGGACTGGAGATGTTCGCCGACGAAGAGCTTGATCCTTGCGAGTTGTACTTCTCCGACTATGCGGAAGTGCAGGGGCACTCTCTGCCTAGGATGATCGAAGTGCGGCATGGCGACAATCTCTACGGCCGCCTGCGGTTCGAGAAGATCACGCTGGCGGCGGAGGCACAGCCGTGAGACGATTGATTGCAAATTGCAAATTGCAAAGTTCACATTGCAAATTGGGGAGCCGAAGCGGGATGCTCCTTCGGATCGCAGTCCTGCAATTTGCAATTTGCAATTTGCAATTCGCAATTTGCAATCCCTCGTACTCCGCGTCCATGGCCGAAACCATCGCCGCCGTGCAGCCCAAGATCGTGAAGATCTACGGCGCCGGCGGGCTGGCGGGCTTGGAAGCCTATCAAAGCGGATTTTTGATCTCCGCCGAAGGGCATGTGCTCACCGTCTTCAGCTATGTGCTGGACACCGACGAGGTGATCGTGGTGCTCAACGACGGCCGCCGCCATACGGCGAAGCTGCTGGGCGCC
>JBGTDH010000524.1:0-3691 GCA_041748435.1 Pirellulales bacterium | reverse complement strand
ACTGGAAGAGATTCTCAAGCCCGCCCTCCCGCAGGCCAACGAGCTACTCAAGGCGCAATTCAACGCCGACAAGTTTAAGCAGGAGTTGGAGCGCACCGCGGCGCGCTATCCGGACAAGCCGGTGAAACCCGGTGACACGTGGGACGTGATCGACGAATTGGACCTGGGCTCCGGCCAGATGCTCAAAGTGGAGCGTCGGTACGAATATGTCGGCACGGTGGAGCGCAACGGCCGCACGCTGGATAAGATCAGTGCGCCGGACCGTCGCGTAGTCAGCCTGGAGGTAGCCCCCGGCAGCGCCGTGCCCTTTAAGTTCGACAAGGTCGATCTGCAAGTGGCCAAGTCGGAAAACACCACGCTGTTCGATCGCGAGCGCGGCCAGGAAGTGGAGACCAGCCGCCTGATGCACCTGAAGGGCAAACTGACGCTGGTCATCAACGGCATGGAGCTACCCTCCGAGCTCGACCTGCGCATCGAACACAAGGACGCACAGCAAGAGTAAGGATTGCCTTTGCCGATGCTCATACCCCTGGCCCCCTTACAGGCAGCGACTATACTGGCCGCTTGATTTCCAAGATGTACGGCCAGTTTTGCGAAGGAACACGGCATGGCGCACGGGTTTGGCCTGATCGGCTGCGGGATGATCGCACATTTTCATGCCCGCGCAATCAACGAGATTCGCGGGGCCAAGGTGGTGGCCTGCTTCGACTCCTTTCCCGCGGCGGCCGATAAACTGGCCGCCACGTTCGGCTGCAAGGCCTACTACGATCTCGATCAGATGCTGGCCGATCCCCAGGTGACCGTGGTGACCATCGGCACCCCCTCCGGCGCCCACATGGAACCCGCCGTTGCCGCGGCACGGGCCGGCAAGCACGTCATCGTCGAGAAGCCGCTGGAGATCACGCTCAAACGGTGCGACAAGATCATCGCCGAGTGCGAGAAGGCCGGCGTCAAGCTCTCCGCCATTTTCCCTTCGCGCTTCCACGACTCCAGCCTGGAGATTCGACGGGCACTGGACGCCAACCGTTTCGGCCGCCTCACGCTGGGAGATTCCTACGTCAAGTGGTATCGCACCCAAGCCTACTACGACAGCGGCGCCTGGCGCGGCACCTGGCAACTGGACGGCGGCGGCGCCCTGATGAACCAGGCCATTCACAGCGTCGACCTGCTCACCTGGTTTATGGGTCCCGTGGCCGAGATCACTGCCTGCACCGGCACGCTGGCTCACGAGCGCATTGCCGTGGAAGACGTGGCCGTGGCGTCGATCAAGTTCGCCAGCGGCGCCCTGGGCGTCATCGAGGCAACCACGGCTGCGTACCCCGGTTATCTCAAGCGTATCGAGATTCACGGCTCGGAGGGTTCGGCGGCGATGGAAGAAGAGGACATCGTGAAATGGGACTTCGCCAAGAAGGACCGCCGCGATGCCGCCATCCAGAAGCAGATGTCGGCCCAGAAATCCGGCGGCGGCGGCGCCAGCGATCCCTCCGCCATCGGCCATCATGGGCACGCTCAACAATTCCGTGACGTGTTGCAAGCCATCGAGAAGGACCGCGCCCCCGCCGTCGACGGCCGCGAAGGCCGCCGCAGCGTCGAGATCATCCTCGCCATCTACAAGGCCGCCGAAACCGGCAAAGCCATCCAGCTCCCTCTCAAATCCGACCCCGTTCTAGAAGCCCGCAAACGGCCGTCAGGCAAATAGCGGTGTTCGTGTCAGGCTGTGTTGGCTGGAACGATGCTCGACACCCATCGGCGGATGCTTATACTGTAGATCAGGCCCTCCTTCGCCGCCCGCGGTTTACCATGCTGTTGCGCTCGCCCCTGCTTGTTCTGATGCTCCTGGGGACAGCCGCGCTCCACGCACAAGTGCAGCCGGACAAATTGGGCTTTGAGCGGAAAGTCCAGCCACTCTTGGCGAAGTACTGCACGCACTGCCACGGAGGTGCGGAGAAAGTCGGCGGACTGGCGTTTGACCAACTCACAAGCGTGGCCACGTTGCTCGAGAAACGGTCGTTGTGGCAAAAGATGGGGCGCAACGTCAATGCCCGCATCATGCCCCCCGATGGCGAGCGGCAGCCCACGGCGGCGGAGATCGAGTTCCTGGTGGGCTGGATCGAGCAGGAGAGCAACAAGGTCGATTGCGGCGTCCGCGATCCCGGGCGTGTCACCATTCGCCGCCTCAATCGAGCCGAATACAACAACACCATCCGCGATCTCACGGGCATCGAATTCCGGCCTGCCGACGACTTCCCGGCCGACGACGTGGGCTACGGGTTCGACAACATCGGCGACGTGCTCTCCCTGCCGCCGCTGTTGATGGAGAAATACCTGACCGCGGCCGAGCAAGTCGCTGAGAAGGCGATCCCGCCACAAGGATCGGCCGGGCCCGCGATTGTGCGGTTGAAAGCGCGGGAGATGAAGCAACATGAGGGAGGATCGGCAGTCGATGGAGATAGCCGTGGGCTGTTTTCGGAAGGGCAGGTCTATGCTGACATCAACGTTCCGGCCCAGGGAGAGTATCTCCTCCGCGTACACGCTTATGGCGATCAGGCCGGCGACGAAGTGGTGCGGATGGCGGTGAACCTGGATCGCCAGCGATTCAAGGAACTTGACGTGCCCGCGAAGGAGAATTCTCCGGGCACTTACGAGTTGCCGCTGAAACTTACGGCCGGATCGCACCGCGTGGGCCTGGAGTTCACCAACGATTACTACAATCCTCAGGATGCGAATCCGGACAATCGCGACCGCAATCTGATTATTCACTGGATCGAGTTGACACGTGCCGTCAACTCCGCTGACAGGCCGATGGAAGGCATCATCAACTCTCGCCCCACGGACGAGAACTGGCAACCGCAGGCGGCCACAATCTTGCGACGCTTTGCCACCCGCGCCTTCCGCCGGCCAGCCCGGGATGAGGAAGTGGCGCGGCTCATGAAGCTGGTGGACATGGCCCATCAGGACGGCGAGTCCTTTGATGCGGCGATCCGGCTGGCGATGCAGGCCGTGCTGGTCTCGCCGCATTTCCTGTTCCGCATCGAACTGGATCGCGAGCCGAACAATCCCCGAGCCATCCACCCGATTAACGATTACGAGTTGGCCACGCGGCTCTCGTATTTCCTGTGGAGCACGATGCCCGACGACGAACTGTTCGATCTGGCCGCGAAAGGAATCTTGCATCATCCGGCGGTCCTGGAGCAGCAGGTGCGGCGGATGATCGAGCATCCGCGCAGCTTTGCCTTGGTGGAGAACTTTGGCGATCAGTGGCTGCACATTCGCAACCTGCGCAGCGTCTCGCCCAGCACGCGGCAGTTCAGCTCCTTCAACGACAAGCTGCGCATGGCCATGTGGAAGGAGACGCAGCTCTTTTTCCAAGCGGTGATGCGGGAAGATCGCAGCGTGCTGGAGTTTTTGGACGCCGACTTCACGTTCCTCAACGAGCCACTGGCCCGGCACTATGGCATTGCCGATATAAAGGGAGACGAATTTCAGCGTGTCACGCTCAAGACGGATCAGCGCGGCGGCATCCTGACGCAGGCCAGTGTGCTCACGGTTACCTCCAACCCCACGCGCACCTCGCCCGTGAAGCGCGGAAAGTGGATTTTGGAGCAGCTTCTCGGAACGCCGCCGCCCCCGCCGCCCCCCGGAGTAGCCGAGCTGCCCACCAGCCGCGAGGCCCGTTCCGGCGGCACGCTGC
>JBGTDH010000523.1:0-5572 GCA_041748435.1 Pirellulales bacterium | reverse complement strand
CGTAGTGTTCGACGCCGGCTGAAACGACGTGACGCTGTACTTGCCCAGATCGACCTCGCGCTTAGGTGGCTCGACCGGCTCCGCTTCGTGGTGCTCGGCGTCATGATGTTCATCCGCCGCGGGCGTGGCGGCAGACATGCTGGGCAAATAGAAGCATGCCACCAGGCACTCGCCTCCAATCACTGCCAGCATGAAAGTTAGCGCCAGCAATTTGGTAAGCACCGATCTCTTACCCTTGACGGGCGGCGTCTCGGTGGACGGTGCGGCGGGCGCCGCGGGAGCTGCGTGGTCGGACATTAGCTAACCTGGAGTTCGCGAGATTTGCACGGGAAGCCGCCATCCGCATGACCGGCACAATCGTTATCGCCCCTCCGGGGCGGCTCCGATTAGTTCCCTCTCTTATTCATGTAGCACATCGTGAGCGCATCCTTGCTCGAAGTGGGCCGGTTCTGCCGAACGCCGCGAGTTTTCCTTCAATGCCGATTGCTCCGACTGCCGATGCAACTGGTACAGACCTTACAATCGGCAGGGGGAATCGACGATGAATCGCCCAGTGCTACTCGCCAGCGCGTGCGTGCTCCTGGCCATGCTGCTTGTGCCCGCTCCCACGCAGGCTCAGCAGGCGTATGGCCGCCAATGGGGGCGCAGCTATAACACGCAGGACTGGAACCGGTTCTATCACTATCCTTACGTGTTCTATCCGCAGAACTTCTGGACGGCGGATTACTTCCGCAGCTCGGAAGACTTGTATCACCGCTATCCCGCCGAGATGCGCATCCCGGTGTACAACAACACCTGGCACAACTTCTATCCGGAGCCGCACCGCTTCCATCGCGGGCACCACTACATTCTGGATACGTTCTAGCGCCTTGCTCGACGGCCGGACGACGCCTAAGGTGGGATCGTAATCACGATCCTGCCTCCGGTGTTGATAGTGGCCAATCCAATTCGATGCGCTGCTACGGAGCTCGCGCGGCTTGGCAACCAGCCGCGGTTCTGGCTCTTTGCCGCTACGCTCTTGCCGTTGGCACTCTCGATCTTGATCGATCCGCCCAACACGCGTCAGCGTATGGAGCGGACGTTGCAAGCCTATCCCGAGGCTGCCCCGGAGTTGCAACGGGCGGGTTCTCTGGGAGCGGCACTGCAGAAGCTGCCCGGGCATCGTATTGAAGGCGCGTTGCTTCCCTACGGCAGTCACACCCACTGGCTCTACGCCCTTGCCGCGTCGCTGCTGTTCTTTTCGCTCATCCTTCTACTGTTTGATCCGGGCAGCGCACTCACCCCGCACTGGGTCGGCATCGGACTGATTACCTCCACGGCCGGCATCTTTCTGTTGCTATGCCTGCAACTCTTCATCTCGGTCGGCCAACAGTTTCTGCCCGAGGGGGGCGTGGCCGGCCTGGGACTGGCCTTTGTGCGATTGCTGGGTTTCTCTTACCGCGCGGCGCTGGATCCTCACAACGGATTTCTGATGAGCCTTGTGGGCTTCACGCTGGGAGTGGGATTGTGTGAAGAGGTAACCAAGGCGCTGCCGCTCTTGATCCGGTGCCGCAGCGTACGGCCGTGGGACTGGCGAGCTGCCTGCGTCTGGGGACTCGCCAGCGGCGTGGGCTTCGGCGTCGCCGAGGGTATCATCTATTCCAACGATCTCTACAACGGCATTGCACGCGGGAACGACTACATCGTGCGTTTCGTCTCTTGCGTCGCTCTGCACGCCATCTGGGCCGCCTCGGTGGGCATCGTTCTTTCTCAACTACGCAGCCGATTCGGACGCCGGCCGAGGCTCTACGATTGGATCCTCGGCCTGTTGCACGCTTTCCTGGTGCCCATTCTGCTGCATGGCCTCTACGACACGCTGCTCAAACGCGAGTTCAATGCCGCGGCGTTGGTCGTGGCTGCGATGAGCTTCACCTGGCTGGCGCGGAAGATCCGGCAAGCCGTGGTAGAAGAACGCCGCGTCCAGCGAGCGCTCGCGCGCCAATGGGCTTAAGCACGATGTTCGCTCTCCAGCGGCATTGGCTGGCCGGGGAACGCGTCCGTCCAGACTTCGCCAAACGAGGGCATCAATGCCAGCTTGCCAATCCAATCGCCAAGATACTGGAAATCTAAGTCCGACCGATTGGCTTTCAACAATGCAACGCAGTCTGCTCGATCAATGAGTCGCCCGGCCAGCAGCTTGTGGAGGATCAAATCCTCGCAAGTCAGGACGGCGACCTCCAAGTCGAGCTCCGGCAGTCGCGCGGCAATCCGACGCGATAGCGCCGCACGATGGTATTCTCCTTCGGCGATCAGCAGATCGATCTGGATGGGAAGATGACTCGGGGCGTCGTAGCTCCGTTGCAGTACGCTCAACGACCCGAGTTTGATGACCGCCGGGGTTCGCTTGGGATGCACTCCGCCCGCGCGAAGGCGCGCGAGCACCGAGCTGGCATCTTGCATGTCCAGTTCGATCAACAAGTCGACATCGTGCGTCGCGCGCACATACTGCCACCGCGCCAGGGCAATTCCGCCCATCACCGCTACGGGCAGGTTCAAGCCTTGGAGCAGCGACCAGATATGCTTCAACGCGTCGGAAACAACTCTAGCTGGCATGGGGTGTCGTGCGTCGGTGGAACTCTTCCATCATGTGAAACATCATGCGGTCGTGTTCTTCCATCTGCTTCCAGTACCATTCCCGATAGGCGGCGTTCAAGTCTCCCTCCGGCCCAATCTTCTCACGCAAGCCGGCCAGCAAAAACGCTTCGCAAGTGTCGAGCAGATCGAAGTACATGGCAATGTACTGCTCCGGCGGCAGCCCGGGAGGGACCGAGGGCGTTAGATCGGGCGGTTGCAGGAAGTCGTCGGGCATACTCTTATTACAACCGATACCGGCCCGTGGCTGCAAACGGAGGCTGCGCGCTTGCTTGCCGCGACCGAACGCGGCGATACACTCAAAGGGCATGATCGACTACGATTCTCACAACTGGCGCGAGCATCTGCTGGACATCAAAGGCTCGATGGTCCGGCAGATCTTTTCCCGCGTGGCTCTCTGCGCCGTGTGGGCCGCGCTGGTGACTCTCGTTCACGAGTTCTACCTGCCGCTGGCCGTCTCGCCTGTGGGCCATACGCTCACGGGCCTGGCCTTGGGCTTGCTCCTGGTGTTCCGCACCAACGCGTCGTACGACCGCTTCTGGGAAGGGCGTCGCCTGTGGGGCGCCATCGTCAACGATTCGCGCAACCTCGCGCGTCTGGCCAGCGTGCAGCTTCACTCCAGCCGCGAACTGGTGGCGCAGATCGTGTATTGGACGATCGCCTTCTCCAACGCCACCATGAACCGGCTCCGGGGGAAAGTGGGCCTGGGCCTGATCGCCGAGGAACTCGATGCCGACGAGGTGCATTCCGTGCTGACATCCGACCATCCGCCGCTGGCCGTGAGTCAGCGCCTCAGCGGTCTGCTCTTGGAGGCGCGGCAACAGGGGCTGATCTCCGATTACGTGCAAATGACGCTCGACCAGCATGTGGCGCGGTTGGTCGATTCCCTGGGAGGCTGCGAACGCATTCACAACACGCCGCTGCCGTTTGCCTACGTCGTGCATTTGCGACGGGCACTCATTGCCTATTGCTACACGCTTCCCTTTGCACTGCTGAACGATTTCGAATGGCTCACGGCGCCGGTGACGCTGCTGATCGCCTATCTGATGTATGGCATCGAGGAGATCGGCGTGCAGATTGAAGATCCGTTCGGGTGTGACGACAATGACCTGCCTCAAGAGCAGATCTGCCAACGCATCGAAATCAATCTGAAGGGCTTGCTTCCCGAGGGCGTCCTCGACGACGAAGATAGCTCACCGGAAGTGATCCCGCTGAACCCCTCGTCCACAGCCTCGTGAGGACCCCAACATGCGATTGCTCTTGATCTCGATGGTGCTGCTGAGTCTCTGCGCGCCGGGCGCGACCGCGGCCGATGACAGCTTGCGTCCGGAAGCGGCGCGGGCCCTGTCGAAGGCGGTATCGTTCTTTCGCCAGAACGTCTCCACCGAAGGCGGCTATCTCTGGCGCTACAGCCACGATCTGTCGCGCCGCGAGGGCGAGAATCTTGCCAGTGCGAACACCGTGTGGATTCAACCTCCCGGCACGCCCTCGGTGGGAGAGACATTTCTGGGCGCCTGGCGAGCAACCGGCGAGAAGCAATATCTAGACGCGGCCCGCGATGTCGCCTTGTGCCTGGTTCGCGGGCAGTTGCAAAGCGGCGGCTGGGACTATCGCATTGAGTTCGCGTCGAAAGAACGCGCTCGCTACGCCTATCGCGTAGACGGTGGCGATGCGAAGCTTCGCAACACCAGCACGCTGGACGACAACACAACGCAGGCGGCGTTGAGGCTCTTGATGCACGTGGATGCGGCCCTGGAGTTCAAGGACTCCGCCATTCACGACGCCGCCGAGTACGGCCTGCAGACGCTGGTGAAGGCCCAGTATCCCAACGGGGCCTGGGCGCAGCGTTACACTCAGCCGCCGGTGGCCGCAGAGTTTCCAGTAATCAAAGCGTCTTATCCCGATACCTGGTCGCGCACGTTTCCCAGCGTGACCTACTACGCCTTCTACACGTTCAACGACAATTCGCTGGCCGATTGCATCGACGTGATGTTCGAGGCGGCCAAGTTGTACAACCAGCCTGCGTACCGCGCGGCGGCCGAGGGAGCCGGCGGCTTCATCTTGCTGGCGCAGATGCCCGAGCCACAGCCGGCTTGGGCGCAGCAATACAATGTCCAAATGCAGCCCGCTTGGGCTCGCAAGTTTGAGCCGGCCAGTGTGACCGGCGGCGAGTCTCAAGGCGTACTTCGCATTCTGCTCCGCCTGTACGCGGAAACCGGCGACAAGAAGTACCTGGAGCCCATCCCGCGGGCACTGGCTTACCTTCAGCGTAGCCGTTTGAGCGATGGCCGCCTGGCACGGTTTTACGAGCTCAAAACCAACACACCGCTGTACTTCAACAAGAAGTACGAACTGACGTACAGCGACTCCGACATGCCCACGCATTACGGCTTCAAAGTCAGCGATGGGACCGAAACAATTCAGCGCGATTACGAGCGGCTGAGCAAGCTCGATCCGGCCGAGCTTCCCGGCCGCAAACCTGTGGCAAAGCTGAAGAAGCCCTCGCGCGCCAGCGATAGCCTTGTGATGCAGACGCGCAGCCTCATCGCGGCGCTCGACGAACGCGGCGCCTGGGTCGAGGAGGGCCAGCTCAAGGCGCAGGGCGAAGGGGACACGACGCGTCGCATCATCGACTGCCGCACGTTCATCAAGAACGTGGGCGTGCTCTCCAGCTACCTGGCTTCCGCTTCCCCATGACAGGGAGTCGCCCGTGTCAAGCGCTCATTCTTCGTAATCGCCCCGTGTAGCGAACTCGCCGGCGAACTCCTCGGCGCCGTTGCCGTGAAAAAAGCCCCAGCGGGCTCGAGGCCGCGACGGCTGCACGGCCGGCGCGGGAAACACTTTAATCGGCGGCGAGGGACGCAGCTCTTCGCGAATGCGCGGCAAGTGGGACGGCTCACGGTTCAGCGGCAACAGCGGATCGAACTCCACGAAGTCGGCC
>JBGTDH010000522.1:0-3055 GCA_041748435.1 Pirellulales bacterium | reverse complement strand
AGCGGAATCTCCAGCTTGCCCGCCCGCGAGATCTCGAACACCTTGGTCTCGGCCAACTCCACATTGAAGGGTGCTTCTTCCGCTCCGCACACCGCCAACGCAATGTTGCGAGTCATCCGCGCCTCGGCCGATTGATTCTGCTGAACTTGCGCTTGCCAGATGACCGTGCCGCCGCGGGCCTCCCGCACCAGATCCTTGTCTCCTACGTTGCTCTTGCCCACGATCTGGATCGCGCCGGCCCACTCGGCGGCTTTCTCGTCGGCGCGAAACACCAGTGTTGTAGAGTTGGCCGTCGGCCCAATCACGACCTCCGGGCAGGTCACGCCGTCGGGCAAACCCTGCACGGAAATGCGAATCTCGCCGTTGAAGCTATCCCGGCGGAAAGCCAGCACGTCGATCGCCGCTTGCCCGCCACGCCGCAGCACGGGCACGCCTGCCAGGATCTGGTTCTGCTGCGCGGAGCGTCCCACCGGCACGGCTGCCAGCCGGAAATCGGGCGACTCGGGCCGGATCGAAACGCGATAGACGGCCCGCGGATCGGCCGTGAGATACAGGTCCTTGAGCAACACGCGATACGTCCCATCGTCCGGCGCTACGAAGCGATACAACGGATCGTCCGAGCGCGTATCGAAGGATTGCCCGCCGAGATTGGTGGCCAGATCGTCGACCTTCTGCAATTCGCTCACCGATTCCTGTCCCTCTTTGTTCAGGGTCACGCGCTGCACGATCATTTCGGGATCGGTGAGGGAGCGCTGCCGCTTGGCGATGACCTCCAGCGTGTAGACTTGCCCCTTTTTGGCGTCGAACACCAGCCAATCCTGATCGCCGCGCGATTGGAACTGCCCCACAAACTCGCACGGCGGGCTAATGCGCTGCGCCTGCGCCGGCAAGCTATTCGGCTCTTGCTCCATCACGATGGGCGTCGCGGCAAAGCCAATCATGGTGGGATTGGAGTGGCCAGCCGGACTCTTCAGACGATACTCGAATCCGTCCAGCGCCACATCGTCCGGCTCGACCAGCGAGCTCACGGCAAGTTGCTCGGCCGCAGCGCCGGCGGGCAGCGCGATCTCGACCGCGAGCTTCTCCAGCGGATGGCCGTTGATCTTCTGGCCATCGGCGGGAGTGCCGCCGGGAAGGTTGCGTCCGTAGACGGTGAACGTGCCCGTCGTTCCCGCCTGGCCGGCCGTGGGAAAGATGTAGTCGATGTAAGGCGTCGTGCCGATCGAGAGGCGATAGAAGAAGTCGGCGCTGCCGCCGTAGACGCTGTCCCACAGCTTGACGACGTACACGCCATCCGCCGGCACGGCCAGATCCAGCAGCGGGTCGCGGCGGTTCACATCGCGGCTGGTGCCCAATTCGCGACCGGCGGAATCGTACACGGCCAGGCTGGCGTCCATGCGCGAATCGATGCGGTGGGCCCAGCAATTGATCAGCACGCGGTCTCCCCTCTTGGCCGTGAACTTGAAGAACTCCAGATCGTCTTTGCCGCTGATGACGCCGTTGACGACGTTGTTGAGGGCCACTTCCTGGGCCACTCCCACCACGGCAGAGAATGCCGGCGGGGCTGCGTTCACAGCCACCTGGTTAGGTTCTTTCTCATTGACTTCCGGCAGTTCGCCCACGGTGAAGGCCCGGGGACTGGAGATGCCATAGCGTCCGATGGCCCGCGCTTCATACAGGCCGATCGGGACATTCGCGGCTACGGAAACCGTGAACTGATTGGCCACGGCCTGCGGACCTTTATCGAACGGTCCCGGCGGCGTGGTCTTCTGCACCGCGGTAATGCCCGGATGAGAGAAGTGCAGCTTGCCGGCCTCGTCCAGATCGGAACCGCCGATCGTCACGTCGAACGATCGGCCCTGTTGTCCGCCGGCGGGAAAGATCGAGGTCAGCCGCGCGGCGGGAAGCTGCGCCTGTGCCGCCTTGGCCGGCAGCAACACCAGCGCAGCCAGCAACAACGACCGGATTGAAGCATGCAACATGTTCAGATTCCTTCACGAGCGCGGTGCGGTGTGCCAGATAGGTGGGCAGGACCGCAGCCCCAAATAACTGGCGGTCCGTTGCTGGCGACGTTTACTTCCAGGCGGGGTTCCCCACTGCAAAATCGAATCAACAGATTCCACTATACTTGCCAGCCGGTGGGGAACAACCGGCCAACGTGCTCGTAGCACCGCCTTCAGGCGGAAGACCGGCTGAAGCCGGGACTACGAACTAATGGTTAAACAAGAACTCCTTGGTGTTAACCAACGCCCAGAGAATATCTTCGTAGGCGGTCTGCTTCTTGTCTTTGTGCTTCTCGACGTGACCGAGCGCCACGGCGAGCTCCTCGGGAGTGGCGGCACGGGAGTACACCCACAGGTAGAGCTCTTGGAGCTTCACTTCGTCGGTCCGCTCCTTGTCGTTGGCCAGCATCACGGCGCGGCCGCTGCCAGCGGAGAGCTTGCCTTGCACTTCGCTGGAGTTCAACAGGTGCAGGCTCTGCGCCAGATTGGCCTCCGCCGAACGCTCGCACTCGCAGGCGCTCTCCATCTGCGGCTTGCCAAACACGGTGAGGAAATAGCTGTTGCCATCGCCCGTGGGCAACTGCACGGCCAACGTGCCGGTAGGGAGATTGTTGAAGCCCGTGTTGGTGTTGGTCACTTGATTCAGGGCATCAAGCAGCACTTCGGCGTTCAACCGTTTGGGATAGTAGCGGGAGAAGTTCTGCTTGTCGTTGCGGTTGTAATCATTGGGCTCGGAGGCGAGTTGATAGACGGTCGAGTTGCAGATCGTGCGGATCAGATCCTTCAGATCGAAGCCGCTCTTGATAAAGTGCTGCGACAGGCCGTCGAGCAACTCGGGGTTCGAGGCGGGATTGGTCACGCGCATGTCGTCCTCGGGATCGACGATGCCACGGCCAAAGAAGTGCTTCCAGTAACGATTGACGAGTGCCCGGGCAAAGAACGGATTGTCGGGCATCTGCATCCAATCGACCAAGGCATGCCGGGGATCGTCGTCGGCGGTGAGGTCCAAAGCCGGACTGCCCAACCCGGTGGGCTTCAGATTCTCGTTGGTC
>JBGTDH010000521.1:0-3515 GCA_041748435.1 Pirellulales bacterium | reverse complement strand
TTCTTTATCATGCCCCACACCGCTATCCTTTTCACCCGTCCAAACTGCTGCCTGTGCGATGATGCCCGGCAGTTGTTGGAAAAGTACGGGGTGGCGGTTAGCTCGGTCGATATCGATGCCGAGCCGACCTTGCGCGAGCGGTACAACACCTGCGTGCCGGTGGTGTTTATCGACGGCAAGGAGCGGTTTCGCGGCCGCGTCGACGAGCGCCTGCTGCGGCGTTTGTTGGCTGCCGGTCAACCATGAACGCTGCGCCATGAACGTACTGGTGATGTTTGCCAAGCACTGGCTTCCGGGGAGCGTAAAGACCCGGCTCGCGGCCACCTGGGGCGACGCAGCCGCCGGCCAGATCTATCTCGCCTGTTTGCGCTGTCTCTTATCACGATTCGCGGCGAGTGCCGACCAGCGCCGGCTGGCCTTTACGCCGCCGGAATCGCGCCGCGAGTTCCTGGAACTTGCGGGCAACCACTGGCCGTTGATCGCGCAGCCTCCCGGGGATCTGGGCCAGCGCATGGCAGCCGTCATGCAGCAATCGTTCGTCGACGGCGCGCGGCGTGTAGCCCTGATCGGCTCGGACGCTCCCCTGTTGCCCCCCGAACACGTGCAGCAAGCCTTCGACCTCCTCCAGCGGTTCTCGGTCGTACTTACCCCCGCTCTCGACGGCGGCTACGCCCTGCTCGCCGCCCGCGACACCGTCCCGCCGATCTTCGAGAACATTCCCTGGAGCACCGACCAGGTGTACCATCAAACGATCGCCTACCTCGACCGCGCCGGCCTCAGCTACTCCGTGCTCCCACTCTGCTACGACATCGACACCGCCGACGATCTGCAGCGCCTACTCCACGATCTGCACCACACCACCGCCCCCGATCTCATCGCACTGCGCGAAGAACTCCAGCGCATCGTCGGCTGACGCCACCTTCGGAGCGCGGCGATTGGTCGCCGCTTGGGGAGTTTTAGGAACCTCATGCGTTCCCTCGGTGGGTGGAAATGGGTGGCGTTTGCGGCTGCGATTCATCCCCGCGCTTCGGTATAATCGGCCGTCAATACCTTTCGCCAATCGCACGCACGCCGCTTAAGCACGTATGGATATCTTCGCCGATCTCACCTGGCGCGGGCTGATTCATCAAACGACCGACGATGCCCAACTCGGGCAATGGCTGCGCGGCGGCTCGCGCACGCTATACATCGGCTTCGATCCCACGGCCGATAGCCTGCATGTGGGCAGCCTGATGGCGTTGATGAACCTGCGGCGGTTTCAGAAAGCCGGGCATCGTCCCATTGCCCTGGTCGGCGGCGCCACGGGCATGATCGGCGATCCCAGCGGCAAGAGTCAGGAGCGCAATCTCCTCTCCGTCGACGCGCTGCGGGCCAACATCGAAGGCATGCGTCAGCAGATCCGCACGTTCCTCGATTTCGATTGCGGCCCCACTAGCGCCCTGCTGGTGAACAACTACGATTGGGTGGCGCCTTGGAGCTATCTGGAGTTCCTGCGAGATATCGGAAAGCTGTTTCCCGTGAATGTGATGCTGGCCAAGGACTCCGTGAAGAGCCGCCTGGAGCGCACCGACAGCGGACTCAGTTACACCGAGTTCAGCTACATGCTCTTGCAGGCCTACGATTTCACGCATCTTTACAAAGAGCATGGTTGCGAGCTGCAAGTGGGCGGCAGCGATCAATGGGGCAACATCACGGCCGGCATCGATCTGGGCCGCCGCCGCTACGGCGCTCATCTGCACGGCATCACCTCGCCGCTGTTGACCAAGAGCGATGGCTCCAAGATGGGCAAGACCGAGTCCGGCGCGGTGTGGCTCTCCGCGGCCCGCACCAGTCCGTTCAAGTTCTATCAGTATTGGATCAACGTCGATGACGCCGATGCCGGCAAATGCCTGCGGTTCCTCACCGAGTTGACGCACGAAGAGATCGACGCGCTCGACGGCTCCCGCTCGACCGATCCCGGCAAGCGGGACAGCCAGCGGCGTCTGGCAGAGCACCTCACGCAGCTTGTGCATGGCGAGACCGGCCTGGCGACGGCCCGCAAGGCCACCGACATTCTGTTCGGCGCGGAGATCAGCGCGCTGGACGACGCGCAGCTTAACGACATCTTCGCCGACGTGCCCAGCAAGGACCTGCCGCGCGATCGGCTCAGCGGCGACGGCCTGAACATCATGGACGCCTTCGTGGAAGGCGGCTTGGCCAAGAGCAAATCGGACGCCCGCCGCACCGTGGATCAAGGGGGCGCCTACGTCAACAACCGCCGCATCGAAGGCCCCGCCTCCCAGCTCACATCCCAGCACCTCGCCAGTCAGACCGTCATGGTCCTCCGCTCCGGCAAAAAGAAATACGCCCTCCTGCGATTCCAATAGCGGAGCGGGCGCCAGTTCCGTTGGGCTGTTGCATGGCATAAGCGCCACAGCGGATGTACGATGGCGGCGGTTGTCAAGGATATAGGAACCGCTTCGATGAGACCCCGTTCGCTGCTGGCGTGCTGTTGGGTGTGCCTTGTTGTTGCCCCGAACGCGTGGGCTGCAGAGACCGTAGAGAGGCTGCACGCCAGGGCTAAGGCGGCGCTGGCGCAGATCGAGGGAGAAATTGCTGCGCCGGGGTTGCAGAAGCCGGTGGAGGTGCTGCGGGACACGTGGGGCGTGCCGCATATCTACGCGCAGAGTCAGCACGATTTGTTCTTCGCCCAGGGATTCGTGGCATCGCAGGATCGGCTATTTCAGATCGATCTGTGGCGCCGCGCGGCCCTCGGCGAAACAGCGGCGGTGGTGGGACCGAGCGCAATCGAGGCCGACCGCTTTGCGCGGCTGATTCGCTATCGCGGCGATCTCGAAGCGGAGTGGAGCAGCTACTCGCCCGATGCACGCGAGATCGCCGTGGCGTTTACCAAGGGCATCAACGCGTACATCGACTTTATCGGCGAGCGTCTGCCTATCGAGTTTCAACTGGCGGGCTTCAAGCCGGGCAAGTGGCGGCCGGAAGATTGCCTCGGCCGCATGTCGGGCATCACCATGATTCGCAACTTCCGCCAGGAGGTGAACCGTGCGAGATTGGTGGCCGCCGTGGGCGTGGAGAAAGCGCGGTGGCTGCATCCGACCGATCCGGTGCGCGAGTTCGGCCCCGCGGAGGGTTTGGATCTGGCGGGCATTGATGCCCGCGTGCTGGCGGGCTTCGAGGCCGCGACCAAGGCGCTGTCGTTCGATCCTGGTCCGCAGGGGAGCAACAACTGGGTGATCGACGGGACACTCTCCAAATCCGGCAAGCCGCTGATGGCCAGCGATCCGCATCGCGCGCTGACGCTGCCGGCGCTGCGGTATCTGGTGCATCTGCATGCTCCGGGCTGGAATGTGATCGGCGGGGGCGAGCCTGCCCTGCCGGGCGTGGCGCTGGGGCACAACGAGCATGTGGCCTGGGGGCTCACGATCGTGGGGAACGATCAAGCGGATCTGTATGTCGAAGAGACGCACCCGGAAGATCCCACGCGTTACCGGGTAGGGCGCGAGTGGCGGGCG
>JBGTDH010000520.1:0-11350 GCA_041748435.1 Pirellulales bacterium | reverse complement strand
GCGTCAATCCCGCCCAGCAGGTCGATGCGGGCCGTGTAGACCTGCACAGTGCCGCCTTCGCTGGTCGGCGTGCGGCGGCTCGTCCGGTACGTGTTTTCGCGAACGATGCTCTGCGCCGTGAGCGTGAAGACAGCCCGATTGGTCCAGCCCACGCCCACTTCGCCGGCGGGTAAGGGTTGGTTAGAGGTGGCCTGATCGTGGAGATAGACAGCATCGTGCCCGCTGCCGCCGCGAATGGAGACGGCGCCTGCCAGATTGTCGAGGTTGTTATGAATGAACACGCTGCGATTGGCCGTGCCGTCTCCGCCTAGCTCCACCCAATTGGACCCGGCGCCCAGATCGAGCAACAGGTTGGTTCCAGCCGCCGTGCCGCGCACGAGAACGGTGTCGTCGTCGGCGCCGGCGAAAATCCGAGTGACCTCAATGCCTTCGAGCTCGATCGAACTCCGATAGAGGTTCGTGGTGGTGCGGCGGGCATTGAGATAGCGAATGTTTTGTGTATACAGGTTCTCGCGCGATATGCCAGGGGCCGTGACCGTGTAGGTAGTCTGATTGGTCCAGCCAACCCCCGCGCCCACCAGCGGCCGATCGAAGTTGGCCTGATCGTTGAGCGTCACTGTGTCGCGGCCGCTGCCTCCTTTGATAGCCACGGCGCCGAACAGATCGTCCAGGTTGTTGTGGTTACTTTGGCTGCGATTCGTGGTGCCATCGCCCCCCAGGATTACGCTGTTGACGCCTGCTCCCAGATCGAGCGACAACCGAGCGCCGGGACCCGTTCTGCGCACGAACACGGTGTCGTCCCCGTCGCCGGTGCTTACGCTGGTCGTCGTGGACATGCTGGCGATCGTGACCACGTCGTTGCCGTTGCCCAACTGAACGTTCACGGCGCGTAAATCACCGCTGGCATAATTAATGGCGCCGCGGGCCAGGCCAGTAATCGCGCTGTTGGTGATCGTCACCGTCCGCCCGCCTTGATCGAGGCTTTCCTGCACGTTCAGCTCGGTGGTGCTCGCCGAGTTGCGGATCATCAGGCTGCCCGTGAGTCCTCGTACGTACCCGAGGTTAACCACATCGCGGCCGCCGGAACTATCGATGTTCATCACGCCGCTATTGACCACGACGTCGACGGTGTCGTCCGCGGCGCCGGTGGTGACATTAACGGCCGACACGCCGGCGGGGTTCCAGTACACGGTCGCCTGACCGAGACCAGCGACGAATCCCAGGCCATAAACCTCCGAGATGGTCGCGGTCCTCTCCGCGCTGCTTCCCCGGTCGTTGATGTTAAGCGTGGCGTTGCGGTTGGTCGCCTGCACGAAAACATTACCGCGAAGATCCTGCAGCCCGTTGGGACCGCCGACATTGACCGTATCGTGACCGCCGGCATTATGAACGGAAACGCTGGTGTTCACGAAGGAGGACGAGATCTGCACCGTGTCGGCGGCCAGGCTTGTCCAGAGGGTTAAGGCCTCCACGTCCGAGCCGTAGTCCATCCCGCCAAAACCGGGACGATTGATGCCGAAGGCGTCGATCGTGTAATTCGTGCTAAAGCCATTGCGAGTGTCGAAGAGAATCACCCGATCCAGATCGTTAGCGGGGAGACCGTTGACGGCGGGATCCCTTCCGCCCAACACTTCCGTGCGCCCGGAGATCAGCCCCAGGTTGCCGGAGCCGGAGCCGAACTCGAAGGTGTCGTCACCGGCCCCGCCGAACAGGAACGTCTTCACACCGCCGTTGCTCTCCACGCGCAGCGTATCGTTGCCGTTCTGCCCGTGAATCTGCAGGGAGCGTATGCCAACCAGGCTCCGAGTAAAGCTGCCACCCGCCTCGCGGGAATACACGGTGATGTTGCCTCCGGAGCTGGCGACCGTGATCAGATCATCGCCGCCCGTGCCATAGACATGCAGCGCGCCATCCCGCGTGAGCACGTAGCCCAGCCCCGTGCCGTACAGGGAACGAATGCCGTTCACATCGTCCGGGAGCAGAAACGCGCTCCCGAGCGTCGCGTAGTCAAATGATCCGGCCACAGCATCCATGATGGCCGGCACAGGGGCCGGTTGTTCATACTTGATTCCGTTTCCATTTTCATCGTCCTCTTCCACGTCGCCATTGGGGTGGCCGAGGCCCAGAGCATGCCCCAATTCATGCACGGCCGTCTCGAGAAAGGACTCTGGCGTCCAACGCTCGTCGTAATCGAAATGGATGTCGCCGTGGAGTCCGGTGTGACCGGGAGGAAGGGCATGCGCCAGTGATCCCCCCTCAATGGGGCCATCAATGTAATGGTAACCCCAACGCAGGACCGGATGGCTGGCGGCAGGGTAGTTGCCCGCATGGACATCGCCTTTCAAGAGACCTGGAGATGGCCCCGAATCGGGCACTTCGGTAAATACTAACGGCGCAACTGCCGACCAAACCCCCGCTGCTTCTCGCGTCGCTGCGACCAGCTCGGCGTTAGTGAGTCCGGCAAGCGTTAATCCACCGTCGAGCAGATTGCTGTAGCTGTAATTGAGGTAATTGGATCCCCAACGCTCGAAGGTGGCAAACATCAGCAGCCGGTCCTCCAATGCTTGCACCGAAACGGATCGTCGCTGGGGTGCGCGACGGCGGGGAGATGGTTTAGCCAGCAGTTTGCGCAGCCAATGCATGGGAATCTCCGGGAGCGCCCGCGGCGGGCGTTCGAGTTTGAGGGAAAGGGGACTGCCCGTAGCGTCGCGTGATCGAGGGGAAGGATCGCGGCTACTAGTAATGCGGAACGCGAGCCGCAATCGGACAGAGTTTCCGAATTAATTATTCGGCAGGGGGAAAACTAAAAGCTCTCCCCTACAATTGGCCGTTCACTTCCGCTTGCGGCTTAGCGTGACGACGTCTCCAAACTGGAAAGAAACACTCATGTTGGGCATTCCCGTCACCTCGTTGCCAGCCATCAATGCCAGTCTCAACGCACTGGCGACCGTGTTGCTGGTAATTGGCTACGTGCTCATCAAGCAGCGGCGGGAGCTGGCCCATCAGCGCACGATGCTGGCGGCCTTTGCCACCAGCGTGTTATTCCTGGCCTGCTATCTGGCCTACCACTTTCAGATCGTGGCCGTGACCAAGTTTCGCGGCGGGCAAGCGATGTCCTATCTCTATTACACCATCCTGATCACGCATGTCATCCTGGCGGCCACGGTTCCCTGGCTGGCTGGCTTGACCATCTGGTGGGGTTACACCAACCAGCGAGCCCGGCATGTGCGGCTGGCTCGCTGGACGTTTCCCATCTGGCTGTATGTGTCGATCACGGGTGTGATCATTTATTTGATGCTCTATCAGATCTACCCCGCCCCGGCGCCAGCCGCTAGAATTGGGACGTTCCTCCTGGGGATTCTGGCATGACCGTCTTTCGTCGCATCGCAGTCGCCGCCTTGGCCCTGGGCCTGATGGCGCAGTCTGCCTCCGCGTGCCCGATGTGCAAAGAGGCACTCTCTGCCGGCGGCGGAGACCTGGTGTCGGGCTTCTTCTACAGCATCCTGTTCATGCTCTCCATGCCCTTTATGATCGTCACGGGCATGGGCACCTACATGTACGTTCTCGTCCGCCGCGCCCGTGCCACACAGTCCGCCGATCCACAGTCTCCCTTTTCGCCGCCAGACGAGTCCGCCACTGCGTAACGGCAACCCGGCAACTCGGTGCGGTTTCGATGCATCTTGTCGGGGCAAACCCGGTTTTCTATACTGTGGGACTTCCCTGAATCAGCAAATTCTTACCGTTCGCGGGCCGCAGCCATCCCCGCGGCGCCGTGCCTTGTACTTGGAGACTGTGTCATGACAATGGATAAAAGCCTGCGGACTCGCGCCGGGTTGGCTCGCAGCCGCAGCGTTTACAATCGGGCCGAGCGCATCACCCGCTTGCAACAAGCCGACAAATGGAAAGAGGGGGATAGCCCTTTCGGTCTGGCCAAGGTGCGGGTCTACAAGCTGGCCATGAAGAAAAAGAAGAAGAAGGCGAAGGAGGAAGAAGGAGACGCCGCAACGACAGCGGCTGCCGCTCCGGCCGGCAAGGGTGCCCCCGCCAAGGGCGCACCAGCAAAGGGAGCCCCCGCCAAGGCCGCTCCTGCCAAGGGTCCGGCCAAGAAGTAGCTGCAAACGATTCGGCTCTTGCGGGATGCATGACTCATGCGCGTGAAGCTGGAGTACGGTCGTAGCGGCCTGATGGTGGAGTTGCCGGACGAACGCGTCGTGCGCACGCTGTCTTACAAAGATGCTGCGCCGCTGGCAGATCCCGGCGCGGCGATCCGGCAATCACTGGATCGACCTCGCGGCACCGCGCCGTTAGCCGAACTGGCCCGGGGTCGCCGCGATGCCTGCGTCGTGATCTGCGATATCACGCGCCCGGTGCCCAATCAGTCCATTCTGACGCCGCTGTTGGCCACGCTGGAGGGCAGCGGCATTCCGCGCGAGCGGATCACCATTCTGGTGGCCACCGGTTTGCATCGCCCCAACTTAGGCGCGGAGCTGGTGGAGTTGGTGGGGGCAGAGATTGCCGCTAACTATCGGATCGAGAACCATCATGGCAAGGAGCTCTCCGAGCACACCTTTCTGGGGAACAGCCCGCGCGGCGTGCCCATCTGGATCGATCGCCGCTACGTCGAGGCCGATCTTAAGATCACCATCGGGCTGATCGAGCCGCACCTGATGGCCGGATACTCGGGCGGCCGCAAGCTCATCTGCCCTGGCATCGCCGCCTTGGAGACGGTCAAGGTCTGGCACGGGCCCGATTTCCTGGAGAACCCCAAGGCAGACTGCGGCATTCTGGAAGGCAATCCCGTGCATGAGGAGAACACCTGGATTGGCCGCCACACTGGGTGCGATTTTATCGTCAACGTGGTGATCGATGCCCAGCGGCGGATTCTGAAGGTCGTGGCGGGCGACATGGAGGAGGCGTTCCTGGAAGGCGTGGCCTTCGTGCGCGACGTGGTGCGGGACACCGTGCCGCAACCCGTGGATGTGGTCGTGACCAGTTCCGCCGGCTATCCGCTGGACACCACGTTCTATCAGGCGGTGAAAGGAATGACCGGCGCGCTGCCGATCGTCAAACAAGGGGGCACGATCATCCTGGCCGCCAGTCTAAGCGAGGGCATCGGCAGTCCCGAGTTCCAGCAACTGTTCACCGAGAACGCCAGTCTGGAAGTCTTCATCGAGCGCATCCTTGGCAAGGACTACTTCGTCATGGACCAGTGGCAGCTCGAAGAATTGGCCAAGGTTCGCCGCAAATGCAAAGTAAAGGTTGTGAGCGACGGCTTGTCGGCCCAGACGCTCAACGGCCTGTTCGTCGAAAGCGCCCCCAGCGTGGAGCAAGCCCTCGCCGACTCTCTGGCCGAATACGGCCCCACCGCCCGCGTGGCCGTGATTCCCAAAGGGCCGTATGTCTTGGCACAAGTGGCTAGCGGCGCGTAGCCGCGCGCGTTCCGAAGATTGTCGGCGTGGTGCAATTAAGGCACCGGCCACGTTCGTGAGCCACCTCACGTACCGCCGAACGGACGGCGTCGATATCTAATGTGTCGCAGGATGGATGCCTGCGGCGACGTTGCTCCCAAGGCTCAGGGCACGCCATCTCTGCACGCTTGAAAGGACTCTCGCATGTTTCGGACTCGATTGTTCGGTATCGTCGCTCTCGTGTTTGCCGTGTCCCTCTCTGGCTGTCAAAGCACGGGCGGATGCTCGTCCTGCTCGCGCACGATGCACCCAACCGGCTGCTCCTCCTGCTCGGCCCACTCGGTGGCGTTCCGCCCTTAGCACGATAAATCTGGAAGCATTTCGGTGGACGTGAGCCGCCTCACAGATGCCGGAGCGAATTGGGGGTACCCTTGGAACGTGTTAACGCGGCGCGGGTGTGAATCGGCGTCCAATTCCAAGCACCGAAAGGCAGCATCATGAACCCCCGATTGCTGGCAGCGTTCGCCATCGTCGTGATCCCCCTGGCGGCAAACGCGGCCGAGCCCGCTCTCAGTGGCAACTGCGCCGTCTGCCTGGTCGAGATGGGAAGACTCGTTCCCGGCTCCGTCGAGTACTCCGTCACGTTCGACCGGCAGGTGTACCATTTCCCTTCGGCCCAAGACAAAGAAATGTTTCTCGCCAATCCCGCCAGGTACGCTCCGGCGCTCGGTGGGGACTGCGTCGTCTGTCGCGTGAATATGGGCGTGCGGATGCCCGGCCAAGCCGAGTTCGCCTTCATTCACGACAAGCGGGCCTACTTGTTTCCCTCCGCCAAGGAACGCGAGGTATTCAAGGCCGACCCGGCGAAATACGAGTCGGCCGATGTCGGCCTGGACGGGTATTGCACGGTATGTGCGGTGAAGGCGAAGAAGTGGGTAGCCGGAAAACCTGAATTCGTGAGCGTCTACGACGGTGTGCGGTACTTCTTCCCGAGCGCCGACGAGAAGCAGGCGTTCGACGCCGACCCCGCGAAGTTCACCCCGGCCCTCGAAGGCGACTGCGTGGTATGCCTCAAGGATGCCGGTAAGCGCGTCGCCGGGTCGCCGACGTTCTCGGCCCTGCATGGAGGGCGGGTCTACGAGTTCCCCGACGTAGAGGCGCGGAAGAAGTTTGTCGCCGATTCCAGCAAGTACGCTAACGCGGACGTGGCATTCGGCGGCAACTGCGTGGTGTGCGTTAAAATGGCGAAGAAACAAGTGCCGGGCAAGGCCGAGTTCACGTCGATTTACAAAGGCCAACGCTACCTTTTCCCGTCCGCCAAGGAGCGGGCGATGTTCGACGCCGACCCTGCCTCGTTTGTCGGCAAGGACATGAGGCTGGGCGTGGCGCCGGCGGTCTTGTCCAAAGGGATCATCGCCGTTACCGTCAACGGCAAGACGGCGTGTGCCGGGTGCGCCTACGGCGTTCGACCAATCACGGATTCGGACAGCTTGGGGATGGCCGTAGTCACCGGCGAGACCGTGTACGTCGTCGAAGGGGGCGAAAAAAGCTACCCCGATCTCTTTAAGGCCCGCTTCGACGCATTGGCGGTTGAACTCAAAGGAAACGTGAAGAAGACACAAGGCAAGTTCGTGTGGGTCGAACCGATCTCGATGACCCGGATCCAGAAAAAGGAATGAGCGATGAAGAAACTACTCGCATTGGGTTGGGTTTTGGCGGGCGTGATGGGAGTACTTACCGCGCTATCGTCCACTGGCTGTCAAACTGAGTCTGCCGCCCGCGTGGACAGCCGGCGGAGCGAGAGCGAATGGGGCCGTGCAAGTGCGGCTCCCGCCTGCCGATTCGGCTGACAGCACTGAATCAGCAGCTCTGCCGGGCGCAGGGCGTGGCGTCAGGCCCGTGGAACATGGCAGTCAACGGCAGGTCGAGTACAATGACCACGGCTGACGTCCCGACAACCGAACTTCAAGCGGTCCTTGATGGCTGGTCCGATCTGGTACTTGAAGGCGTGCGACCTGTTCGAGCGGCTCTCCGACGCCGAGGCCGAGCGACTCAACCGCAGTGCGCTCGTGCGCCGGTTCAAGAAGAAGTCCGTCATCTACGTCCCTGCCGAGGCGGGACAAACGGTCCTCGTGCTGGCGACGGGGCGGGTGAAGATTTACGACCTGACGCTCGAAGGACGGGAAACGATCCTCGCATTCGTGGAACAAGGAGAGCTGTTCGGCGAATTGGCATCACTCAATGGACAACTCCGGCGGGAGTTCGCCGAGGCGGCGGAAGACTGCCAAGTGCTGGCGATCCCCGGCGACGACTTTCTGGCCATGCTGGAATGCCGTGCCGATCTCGCCTTGTCGGTCACGAAGCTGGTCGGCCTGCGGCGGCAGCGGATCGAGACGCGGTTGCGAAACATCCTGTTCCTGCCGAGTCGTCCCCGCTTGATCCGAGTTCTCATCGAGCTGGTCGAAACACATGGGGAACGGTTGGGAGATCAGCATGTGATCCGGTTCCCCCTTTCGCATCAGGATTTCGCCGGGCTGATCGGCGTGAGCCGCGAGACGGTGACGTTGACTCTCGGCCAGTTGCAAGCCGAGGGGCTGATCGCGGTCCAACGGCGGCGCGTGATCGTTCTCGACCTCGACCGGCTTCGTCAGGCGGGCGATCAATCCGCCAATCCTCCGGCGGCGAGACCGCGAGCCACGACGACACCGGCCTGAGCTTGGAATGACTGACATGACTACGAGCCCAAACTACAGCCAGCCGCCTGCCGACGATTGGCAACCCGCCGCTGGCAATGAGGTCGTTCGCTTGGCCCGCCACATGAGGGACCGGAAGGGCCGTCGCCAATTCCTGACGATGGGAGGCCGGATCGTCGCCGGCTTGCTTGCCGCTGCAGGTGGGTGGTGGATGGCTCATGTGACAACCCGCGAGCAGGAATTCGACTTCGGCGGGATCACCTGTTCCGAAGTCGCTGCCCGCGCCGACGACTTGATGCAAGGTCGGTTGCCGGCGGACGAGGCGGCGAGGGTCAGGCAGCACGTCCTGCGATGCCCGAACTGCAAGCTGAAGTTCGACAAGATGGGCGGGATCAGGATGGTCGAGTTGACCGACGCGACACACCGAATGGTCGAACCGCCCGGCCATGTTCGTGATCGATATAGACGGAATGCTTCGATATGAGCGCCGCGGCAAGACGTATTCGGACCGCCCCAAACCAGACGAGCTACTCCAGGAACTCGATCGGCAGGCTCGGTGACGGTTGGCTGCGAGGTCCTTAGGATCTCCCACAATTGCCTACACGAGAACGACGACGAGCTGGCACAGCAGCGCGCCGACGACGGCCATCGACAGGCCCCAAGCCAGCATCTGGTTGAACAACCGGCGTCGATCTTCTCCCGGCGGCAGGCCGGCGACGCACAACGCGCCAATCGTCGACAGCGGGCTGGTATCGACCAGATGGCCTCCCACACACATGGACGAGGCGATCGCCAGTGGATCGCCGCCGCCGAGCTTATCCAGCAAACCCGGAATGCTGGGAAGGAACGTGGGCAGAACCACGCCCGATGTGCTGCTGTAGACCGAGATTAATCCTGTGACGAGTGCGATCACGCCGCTGATGGTGTGCTGAGTGGAGAATCGCGCCAACAGCGTCGTGAACAGATCGAGCCCGCCTGTTTTCTCCAATACGGAGGTCAGCGTCATCACGCCGCAGACCATCACGATCACACTCCACGGCATGGCGTGCAGGGTCTGTTTCTCATCGGCCAGGCGTGCCAGGGTGAGAACAATCGCGCCCACGAGCGCGGCCAGTCCGACGGGGACTTGCCCGCCGATGACGGCCGCGACCACGCATCCCATCACGGCCAGCGTGGCCCTATGCGCTCGATCGAACGAGACGGCGGTTGGCGGCGGGCCAGCGTCCGGAATAATAGCGTCCGGATTGGTAGCACGACGCCGGAACAATCGCCAGCCTCCGAACAGGAGGTATCCGCCGCAAGCCACCACGGCGTTGGCCGCAGCGTTATGCCAGTAGATCTGCCAGATGTACCCGCTCAATCCCATGCGATCCAGAATGCCCGCCACGACAACGCCGGCCGGCGCGAAGGGAGACAGGGAACAGGCATTCGCGCCGTGCGCCACCATGATTGCCATGAGAAACGCGGGAATGCCGGCCCGCGCCGCGGCTGCCATGGCAATGGGGGCCAACAAGGCCGCCACGGCGATGTTGCCGGGCCCTAGCGAGCCGATCGTCAGGGCCAGCAAAAAGAACAGGGGTGGCACGAACCCGCGGTTGCCTCGACACAATCGCACGGCGCGCTCCGCCAGTCGAGGCAGTGTGCCATTCACATGAGCCTGTGTGAACAGCCAAGTCACACCCAGCAGGGTGAGAAACAACTCCGCGGGAAAACCGGCCAGCACCGTCTTAGCGCCCAGCGTCTGCCCGTTCGCCCCCGGCACATAAGCGCCGATACCCCACGCCAACGCCGCCGCCACCAGGCCGGCATTCACGCGCGTGGCGCAGCTCACCAGGATCACCAACAGCAGGGCGGCCAGCGAGAGCCATGCCAGATCCATGCGGGCCCTTAAAATCGAGAGGCTATCAAACGTCGTTCCATCGTACTTTGAGCAAGCGGGCGGCAACAAGGCGGCGCTAGATCGCGGCTGCGTTCCAGGCTGTCCAAAGCTGTAACGGCGGCCGCGTTGGGTGCCAGACTACCCACTCCACGCAAATCGCGCCAGTCGATTTTGTCACACCCGGCGCGGCGGTCCCGCAGACAGGACACTTGGCAAGCAGCATGAATCCGGGACATGGGAGGTCCAAAATGGCGCGCCGGCGTGTTGCAGGCGTACCGTTTTTGGTTCGCGAGTTTGTCGAGCGAGTAAGCGAGGGGAGTTCGGATGAGTTGTCCTGCGGAAAAAACACCGAGAACGCGCCAGCTTGACAGACTGCAGCGGGAATTCGCAGGGAAAAGCCGCCTTACCGCCCACGCTGGAAGGGCGAGGGTGCTACACTTTTCAAGGCGGGGAAGCGAACGAATGGACGAGGCTGAGGCCACGCCTGACACGCGGATGAGCGGGTTGTTCCGGATATGCGGTTGGCTGGCATCCCGCCTGCCGGCGCAAGCTAGGGCAACGATCGGCGACCCGCCCGGAGTGACCTACGGTTGTGTGAACACGGGAATAATTAACCGGACTCGCCGCAGCACGTGCGTTTCCGCAGAGAAAACTGGCACCAGAGGTTCATCGGTCATGGGTTTCTTGAAGCGGTTTTTTCGTAATGTGTTTCGCGATGGGGCTCCCTTGGCTCACAACAGCAGCTTCGAGCGGCTGAGCGAAGAAGAGTTGGAAGCACACCTGGGCGTCGTGCGGTACGGAGACTTCGTGCTGACCGATGCCGTGCGTCCCAGCTACGACTTGCAGGTGATTCCCTGCCAGGGCTACCGGCACGACACCTACCGCGATGAAGAGTCGCGCGTCAGCGTTCCGGTGATCATGGCCTCTGCCTCGCACGAGAAGCTGTTCGATCTGTTCCTGGAGCTGCTGGATCCGCTGGGGATGGAAGTGGATGTCGTGCTGGAGACGAGCCACAACCGCCAGAACCGCGGCCACGTGGACTTGTATCGCGAGCATATCGATCTGCCGGTCCTCAAGAGCATCCTGTGCGACTACGAGGATCTGCTGTTGAACGACGGCTGCACGGGCATTGCGGTGCTCAACCCCAACATGCCGCGCGAAGTGCAGTTCGACGAGCACAAGCTGCTGATCGTGTACGGGGAAGACCTGACCGATTTCGAGAGCATCCTGCACGACGGCCGGCTCTCCTGCGATGAGCAAATGAAATTCATCACCGAAGCGGAGCACGTGCACTCCTCGAGCGATCACTACTCCCAGCAGTTCGAAGAGCTCAAAATGCGTCTGGGCATGGACTCCCTGTTCGACTAAAG
>JBGTDH010000519.1:0-2557 GCA_041748435.1 Pirellulales bacterium | reverse complement strand
AGGTAATAGCCCGTCGTCTTGGCCAGCAGCCAGTGCAGGCCGATGACCTCGAGCCCGGCATCGGCGGCTTGCCGCTTCACCTCGTCGCGACGCGCTGGGGAGATATCCTTCGCGTCCAGTGCCATCGTGAACGGCGCGATTTCGATGCCCGTGTATCCGCACTGGCGGGCAAACTCGAACGCCTTGGGAAACGGCCAATCGAGAAACGTCTCGTTGCAGATGGCGAACTTCATGGTGAGTGCATGGTGCGCGAGTGATGCGGAGAATCGATGCATGGTAGCAGGCCCCTGCCGGCGTGCAAGCACGCGCGGGTTCTGCGCTGTCAGCGGCAGATGCAGCCGCATGCGCGAATTCTGCCGGTCGTTGCAACGCGTGCGTGAACGACCGCGAACCTGCAAAACAGGCCCGTTTTCGCGGCTTGCGTGAGGCAATCGGGAGTCGAGCCCGTTCGGCACACACGTTGCTTAAGCGTGGCGACTACATCTTCCCTTCTCACTTCGATAGCACGCAATGTCTTACGGCCTGTACATCTCGGCGGAAGGCGCCTTGGCTCAGAACCGGCGATTGGAAACGATCGCCAACACCCTGGCCAATGTCGACACCGTGGGCTTCAAGCGCGACCTGGCGATTCTGCAAGCCCGCTATGCGGAAGAGACGGAGCAGGGTCTGGATTTTCCCGGCTCGCGCACGAACAACGACGTGGGTGGCGGCGTGATGGTGGCCGCGACGCCGACCGATTTCTCGCCCGGCGCACTGAAGCACACGGAGCTGCCCACGGATATGGCCATCGCCGGCGACGGGTTCTTTGTCGTGCAGAAGGAAGGCCAGAACCATTTGACGCGAGCCGGCAACTTTGTGCTCGATAACGCCGGGTTCCTTCGCACACAGCAAGGCTATCCCGTGTTAAACGAGACGCTGCAGCCGGTGGCGATCGATCCGACCTTGGGACCGTGGCAACTGACGGAAGACGGCGGCATTCAACAAGGCACGGCCGTGAACTACCTGGCCTTGGTGAAAACCGATTCTCCGGCCGACCTGATGAAGACCGGCGAGAACCTGTTCTGGCCGCTGACTACGCCGGGCAAACTGCCGCCGGAGTCGCGGCGCGTGTTAAGCGGCCACCTCGAGATGTCGGACGTGAAGCCGACAAGCGAGATGGTCGACCTGATCGAAGCCACGCGGGCGTTTGAGGCCAACGTCAATCTTATTCGCGGGCAGGATCAGATGATGGGCTCTCTTATTGGGCGACTGTTAAGGGCGGCGTAAGCGATGACAAGATGACAAGGTGAGGGGGTGACAAGGTGATTCCGAATCACCCCCTCACCTAGTCACCTTGTCACCCCGTCATTCCACACTTCACAGAACTAGCAGTAGCAGAGCATGGCTATTCAAACACTCTACACCGCTGCCACGGGCATGGATGCCCTGCAGACGAAGCTGGACGTGATTGCCAATAATCTGGCGAATGTGAACACGACCGGCTTCAAGCGGGACCGCGCCAACTTCGAGGACCTGTTCTATCGCCAGGAGCGATTGCCGGGGGCCATCGATCAGGCCGGGCAACTCACGCCCGTAGGCATTCACGTCGGCTTGGGGTCGCGCGTGCAGAGCGTGGAGGCGGAGTTCACACAGGGCGCGTTTCAGACGACGAATCAGGAACTCGATCTGGCGATTGAAGGCGCCGGATTCTTTCAGGTGCAAGATCCCGCCACGGGTGAGTTTCTCTACACGCGGGCCGGCAACTTCAGCAAGAACAACAACGGCGATATTGTGATGGCCTCCGCCATGACAGGGCGTGCGTTGCAACCGCAACTCACGCTGCCGCCGGACACCGTGGGTGTGGTCATCGGCTCGGACGGCACGGTCTCGGTGCGACAGGCCGGCAGCCAGGCCCTCACGCCGTTGGGACAGATTCAACTGGCCCAGTTCGTGAACGCGCAGGGGTTGCTGAAGCTGGGGGAGAACCTCTATCAGGAATCCGATGCCTCGGGCGCTGCGCTGCTGACCATTCCCGGCACCGATGGCGCCGGCCAGATCCGGCAAAGCGCGCTGGAAGCCTCGAACGTGGAACCGGTCCGCGAGCTAATCGATCTGATCACCACGCAGCGGGCCTTCGAGCTCAACTCGCAGGCCGTGCAGGCAGGCGATCAGATTCTGCAACTCATCTCCAATTTGCGGCGGTTCTAATCCAATGAACGTCACGCTCCTTCGCATCGCTCTGCTTTGTGCAATCTCCGGCGTTGCCGCCGGCGCGGAGATTCAGTTTCGCGCTACGGCGCATCCGGCCGGTTCGCTGGTGTTGTTGGGCGATGTCGCCGATGTCTTTGCCCGCGATGCCAAGGCGGCCGAAGAGTTGAAGCAAGTGGAATTGTTTCCCGCTCCGGCCACGGGCAGCAAGCGGTATCTGCGCGTGCGAGAAGTGCAGGACGTGCTGGAGCTGCGAGGCATCAATCTGTCCGAACACACGTTCTCCGGATCGAACCTGGTGGCCGTAACGGTGGAAGTGGATCAGCAGCCCGCGGCCGTGCTGCGTGTGTCCCGCAATCACAGTCCGACC
>JBGTDH010000518.1:0-3134 GCA_041748435.1 Pirellulales bacterium | reverse complement strand
CGAGCCGGAACTTGGTGACTTTGGCCGTCTTGGCCCCGCACAACATCTCTGCAATCAACAGTTTGCCAAACTTCCCGTGCGTGCGCGCCACGCCGCTGAGCACGATTCGCACAGCCTCCAGCACGCGACCCTGGACTGCCTCCGTCGAATAACCGCCGCGATCGCTTCCCGACGAGCCTTCGCAATTATCGCAATTGCCGCAAGTCGCAGGATCGGGTTGACCAAAGTATTGCAGGATCTCCAACTGCCGGCAGGAGCGCGTGCGAGCAAACTGGATCACGCGCTCGAGCTTGTCGTACTCCTCCGCCTTGCGCTTCTCCAGCGTCTCGAAGTCGATCTCCAACTCGCCGAACGGCTTGGAGCGCTCCAGCATGTGCACTGCGCGCCCGCGGAAAGGCGGCACATAGGCGAGATAGTTTCCGAGTCTTTTGGTCAGCTCGCGCAAGTGCTTGGTGAGATCGACAGGGGCCATCTCCAGTGCGCGGCACACGTCGCGCGGCTGAAAGTAGACCATCTCGTTGCGGCGGCTGCCGACGACGCGCTCCATCTGCTGCAACACGCGCCGTTGCACTTTGGCGCCAACGGGCAGCATGTCCACCAGCGTCGGCAGATCGGTATCCAGCCGCACAATGGCCATATTCTGCCGCGGCTCCAGGCGTTCCAGCACGCCCGCCTTCTCCAGCAAGCGTTCGCAGGCGCCCACGCCTTCGCTGCTGAGCTGCTCCAGATCCAACTGCTCCTTGATCTCCTGCTGCGTCAGCTCGATCGGATCGTCCGGGATTTTGCGCAGGTGGTCGTACACAATCTGCAGCGTGCGCGGCGAAGGGTACGCGCTCTCGATGAAGAATTCCTGGATGAAGCGATCTCCGGCGGAGAACAGCAGCAGGCAGCGTGAAGCCAGGCCATCGCGACCGGCGCGTCCCGCCTCCTGGTAGTACGCCTCCAAGGTGCCGGGCAAGTTGTAATGCACGACGAACCGCACATCGGATTTGTCGATGCCCATGCCGAAGGCGGTAGTGGCCACGACAATCTGCACTTTGCCTGCCATGAACGCATCTTGAGCCCGGCGGCGGTCGTCGTTTTGCAGGCCGGCGTGATAGACGCCGGCGGAGCGACCGGCTTTCTTGAGCACCACTTCGGCTACTTCGTCGCAGCGCTTGCGGCTGGAGACGTAGATGATGCCGCTTCCCGGATTAACGGCCAAGAACTGCACCAGCGCTTCGTCCTTTTCCGCCTGAGAGCTCGCCGGCAAGACTTCCAGCCGCAGATTCGGGCGAGCGAAGCCGGTGATGAAGGTGCGCGGCTGCCGCAGCGAGAGTTGCTCCACGATGTCCCGCCGCACCGCATCCGTGGCCGTGGCCGTGAGGGCAATCGTGGGTGGATCACCAATCTTGGCGCGAAAGCGGCCCAGGCGGGCATAATCGGGACGGAAGTCGTGACCCCATTCGCTGATGCAATGGGCCTCGTCAATCGCCAACAGTTGCAACCGGCTGCGCTGCACGGCTTCGATGAATCGCCCGCTGCGGAAGCGCTCCGCGGCGCAATACACCAGGTCCCACTCGCCTGCCACCATCTGATCGATGCGGGCAAATTGCTCGGACGGCTCCAGCGAGCTGTTGATAAACGTGGCCCGCAGGCCAAGCGCGGTGAGCTGATCGACCTGGTCCTTCATCAGGCTGATGAGCGGCGAGACCACGAGCACCAACCCCTGCCGCGCGACGGCGGGGAGTTGATAGCACAAACTCTTGCCGCCGCCGGTGGGCATCACCAGCAAGCAATCCTCGCCGGCCATCACGGCTTGAATCACATCCCGTTGACCGGCCCGAAAGCCGGACAAACCAAACTTAGAGAGGTGGGCTTCCAGGTTGTCCACCGTAACGGACGCCATGACGGGGTGCGGACGGAGTGATTGATACAAATGTACAAAGCGTGATTATAGCAGCGCGACGCTGGCGTCAACTTGCCGGCGCGAGTTGAGCGATCCCGAGCTCCACTGTGGTGCAGATCCGATCGAGTTCCTCCAGAGAGATGGCCAGCGGAGGCAGAATCACGATCACGTTGCCTAACGGCCGCAGCAGAACTGCCTCGCGGCGGGCGTGCCGGCAGACTTGCAAGCCGCGCTGCTCCTCCCAAGGAAACGGTTCGTGTGTGGCGCGGTTGCGAACGAGCTCGATGCCGGCCATCAGGCCTTGTTGACGCACGTCGCCCACGCAGGGGAGCGTGCCGATATGCGCGAGGTGTTCGGTCAGCCGCGCGATCTTGGGTTGCAACATCTCCAAGGTGCGCTCTTCCTCGAACACATCGAGAGTCGCCAGTGCCGCCGCGGCGCCCAACGGGTTGCCGCAGTAAGTGTGTCCGTGAAAGAACGTGCGACTAGAGGCATAGGCGCCCAGGAAGGCGTTCCAAATCTCGGTCGTGGCCAACGTGGCGGCCAGCGGCAGATAGCCGCCGGTCAATCCCTTGGCCAGGCACAGAAAATCGGGCGATACGTCCTCCTGCTGGCAGGAGAACATCGTGCCCGTGCGGCCGAAGCCCGTCGCCACTTCATCTGCGATCAGCAGCACATCATACTTGCGCGTCAATTCCCGCACGCCGCGCAAGTAACCCGGCGGATGCGTTATCATCCCGGCCGCTGCTTGAATTCGCGGCTCCAGCACCATCGCCGCAATGCGCTGATGCTCGGCCGCCAGCAACGTCTCGAGCTGTGCCAAATAGTGCGTGGCGGCGCTCGCCGAGTCCACTCCCGCCGGCAAGCGATACGTCTGCGGCATGGGCAAGCGCAGCACCTCGAACAGCAGCGGGCCGAACATGGCATGAAAGCGCGCCACGCCTCCGACGCTCACGCTCCCCAGCGTGTCTCCGTGATAGGCGTTCTCCAACGCCACATAGCAGACCTTTTCCGGCCGCGGCTTTGAACATTGCCGCCAGTATTGAAACGCCATCTTCAGCGCCACTTCCACGGCTTCCGACCCGCTGTCCGAGAAGTAGACATGCTCCAGACCGGGCGGCGCAATCTCGACGAGCCGCTTGGCCAGCCGGATCGTGGTCGGGTTCGAGGCCCCCAGCGCCGTGGTATGAGCAACGCGGCCGAGCTGTTCGACAATGGCCACATCGATCCGCGGATGCCGGTGTCC
>JBGTDH010000517.1:0-4758 GCA_041748435.1 Pirellulales bacterium | reverse complement strand
CGCGCCCTGGAAGGTCGCATCGGGGCCGCTCCGTGTCAGTGCCGGAACGAACAGCGCCGCCCACGCACAGGGAAGCTCTCCGCCGCCGGTATCAAGCCGCACCAGCAGCGTCTGGGGCGCGTCGAGCGGCTTCACCAATTGCAGCTTCACGGGCTGCGCCGCTTCGTTTCGCTCACGGCGAAACTGTCCGATCAACTCGGCGCCGCTGGTGGTGTGGGTCACGCGCGCGTGCAGGTCGTTAACTGGCTGGGCTCCCGCGGCGGTTTGCACAACGAACGAGCCGGCCACAACGCTCGTGGTCTCGTCCGGCTGGCGCCAGCAGTCTTCGATCCACGCCGAGAGGTGCGAGAGGGCTTTCAGGTCCAGCTCCGCTCCCGTGGCAATCACCACGCGTTGCGTGCCGCGGGTGGAGACTTCCAAGCGAGGCGCCACCAGCAGCCGCTCGCGCGAGCGACGATCCAACAACTCCAACCCCTCGAAGAGCATCACGCCCGGCTGCGGGTAGCTGACGGAAACCAGCTCCGCGGCCAATCCGGTGACACGCTCGATTCGATCGCGGCAGGAGGCCACATGCGCCGCTGTTCCCAGCCAGCCGGCACAGGCCAGCACGCCCACCGTGGGCGTCAGGCAAAGCAGTGCAAAGCCCACGCGGCAGAAGAAGCGTCGGGTTGTATAGTGCAGGAACATGAAAGAAAGGATGAAGGATGAAGGATGAAGGATGAACAGGACTAAACAGCAACTGCTGCTTCATCCTTCATCCTTCATCCTTCATCCTTTCCCTCAACCATCCTTCATCCTTATCTTTCTCGGGCCATTTGCAGGAACTGTTCGTATCTAGCCTTCATCTCCACCAGACTGTCTCCGCCGAATTTTTCGACCAGCGCGGCGGCGATCTCAAACGCCACGACGTTCTCTACAATCACGCTGGCGGCCGAGACGGCGCAGACATCGCTGCGCTCGTACGCGGCCGATTCCGATTCCTTGGTGGTTAGATTCACAGACTCCAGCGGCTTGCGGAGCGTGCTGATGGGTTTCTTAGCGGCGCGCACAATCAACGGCTGTCCGTTGGTCATGCCCGCCTCCAAGCCGCCGGCGTTGTTCGTGGGGCGCGTATAGCCCAACGAGGGCGTGTTCCGCTGCGTGGCATCGAAATGAATCGCATCATGCACCTGGGAGCCGCGGCGGCGAGCGGCCTCAAAACCCAGGCCGATCTCCACGCCCTTTATCGCTTGCACCGACATCACCGCTTGCGCCAGCTTGCCATCCAGCTTGCGGTCCCATTGGGCGTGCGATCCAAGGCCGAAGGGGAGGCCGTCCACGCGCACTTCCACAACGCCGCCCACGGTATCGCCTTCTTTCCCGCAACGATCGATCAACTCTTTAATCGGTCCGTCTTGCCCAGGATCCAGTGAGTAAATCTCACTCGCCTCGCGCCAGGCTAGTTGCTCTGCGTACGTGCCGGGTCGCGGTGCGATGGTCACGCCCCCCAACTCCACGACGTAGCCAAAAGCCGTGATGCCAAACTCTCGCAGAAGCTGTTTGGCCACACCCCCGGCCGCTACCCGCACCGTGGTCTCGCGGGCACTCGCCCGTTCCAGAATCCCGCGGATCGGACCGAGGTATTTGATCGCTCCGGTAAGATCTCCGTGCCCGGGCCGGGGGCGATCCAGGTCGCCCAGCCGCTCCAGCTTGTAATCTTTGTTGACGACCTGCAGCGCGATCGGGCTGCCGAGCGAAGTGCCTTTCCAGATACCAGTCAGCAGTTCCACGGTGTCGGTTTCGATGCGCTGCCGCCCGCCGCGGCCATAGCCCCCTTGCCGGCGGCGCAACTCGACATCAATGGAGGCGGTCTCAAGCGGCACGCCCGCCGGGAAACCGTCGATCAACGCCACGAGGGTCTTGCCGTGACTCTCGCCGGCGGTCCAATAACGCAACATAGCGGTCGCCAATCCAGCCCGTAATTCTTCGCCACGTATTCTTCGCCACAGAGCAGATTCTAATCCTCGCGACCAACGGGCGACAGACGGGTAGCCCAGCGAGTGAGCATGCTGTCAATGCGAGCAAGTTGCTTCCGTGGCGCATGCCTACGGCGCTTGCCACTTGCGGTTGGTCGCCGGCGAGAGACCAATCTCGCGCCACGCGGTTGTCTTCACTGCGCCCCGCTGTCTAAGCCCCGCCGTAGGAGCAACGGACGGATATCGGGGTCGCCGCCGGTCAAGTCGCGAAAGAGATCCAGCGCCTCGCGGCTGCCACCGCACGATAGCAGCATGTTCCGGAGGCGGTCGCCGTTGGCGCGCGTGAGTCCGCCGTGGGTCTTGATCCACTCCACGGTGTTGGCAGTAGTAGCCGGCCGAGTAGCCGCCGGCGAAAATGTGGGAGAAGTACGTGCTGCGATAGCGGGGCGGCACGATCTCACGCAGAGCCGCAGGGTTCGCAGAGAGGGCAGGCAGTCGGATGCAGGTCCTGCACTCCTCTCTGCGGGCACTGCGCCTCCGCGTGAACCGTCGTGCGCCGTCGCCCACGGGAGCTCCCATCACGCCACAGGAGCGTTTTCCTCGAACCTCGAACGTGTCAAGCGGCCCGGATACATGGCGAATATTGCTAACACAAGGTACGCCGAAAACGCAACGAAGCAGACGGCAGTGATGCCGTCGTCGCGTAGATTGCCCTTTGGAACCAAAGCCGACAACGCAACAAAAAAGTCGACCACGACAAGCGAAACCAGCGCGAGGATCAGCGCACAGCGTTGAAACCCCCGAAGAATGTTGCCGCAAGCATTGGACTTGATATGACGAGTTCCTGCCATCAAACGAATTACGAAGCCAACGATTGGCAAGCCGACCAGGGCGAGAATGTCGGCCGGCGGCTTGTGGTTGAATGCGTTCGTGATGGCGATCGACCCCATCGAGACAAAGAACGGTAGGATCGCGTCCCATCCAAGCACTCGGAAAAACCACCGAAAATAATCGACCGATGCGATATCCTCCCCCTCAATCTCGAATCTTGTCGGCATCATCGGCGGCAGACAGGTTGTACGCAACAATCATCGCGAGTTCACGTCTTCGGGGCTAACGACCTTGCCATTCGTATTTGGCATTGACTAAGCATAATCGCCATCAATATCAATGGCTGCACGTACCGCGTTTACTGCGACGTGCCGTCTAAGCCTCGCCGTACGAGCAAGGGACGGATATCGGGGTCGCTGCCGGTGAGGTCGCGGAAGAGATCGAGCGCCTCGCGGCTGCCACCCTGGGAGAGGAGCATGTTCCTTAATCGGTCGCCGTTGGCACGCGTGAGTCCGCCGTGGGTCTTGATCCACTCCACGGTGTTGGCATCGAGCACTTCGCTCCAGAAATAGGAGTAGTAGCCGGCCGAGTAGCCGCCGGCGAATATGTGGGAGAAGTACGTGCTGCGATAGCGGGGCGGCACCGGGCCGAAATCCAGCCCGGCTTTGTGCAAGGCAGCGGCTTCAAAGTCTTGGATCGCGGCGGGGGTGGGGACGTCGGTCGCATGAAGCTGGTGCCAGGCCTGATCGATGATGTTGGCGGCGACGAGCTCGGTGGTCATGTATCCCTGATTGAATTTCCTGGCAGCTTCAACCTTGTCGAGCAGGGCCTGGGGAATGGGAGCGCCGGTCTGGTAGTGCCTCGCGTAAGCTTTTAGGACCTCGGGCCACGTGGCCCACATCTCATTGACTTGCGAGGGGAACTCGACAAAGTCGCGCGGTACGCGCGTGCCGGCAAATTTCGGATACTTCACGGCGGAGAACAGGCCATGCAACGCATGGCCGAATTCATGGAACAGCGTGTTCACCTCGTCGTGTGACAGCAGTGTGGGCTGGCCGTCCGCCGGCTTCGTGACGTTCAAGTGGATGGCGACGACGGGCTTGCTGCCGGTCAGCCCGTTCTGTGGCACATAGGCATTCATCCACGCGCCGCCCCGCTTGTTCGAGCGAGCATAGAGGTCGCAGAGAAAGAGCGCGAGGGGGGAGCCATCCTCGTTAAACACCTCGTAGACGGTCATGTCGGGACTGTAGCCTTGCAGGTCGGCGCGCCGCTTGAGCGTAATGCCGTAGAGGCGTGTGGCGGAAAAGAACACACCCTCCTCGAGTACGCGAGTCGATTCGTAGTAGGGCTTCAGCTCGTCCTTGTTGAAGGCGTACCGGGCCTGGCGAACCTTTTCGGAGTAGACGTCCCAATCTCCCGCGCCTAGCGTGTATCCTCCCTGGGTGGAGTCGATGATCGCCTGCATGTCGGCTGCCTCGCGGCGGGCGTTGGCCACTGCGGGCGGGGCAAGCTGCGCGAGCAGCCGGTTGATCGCATCAACCGAGCGGGCAGTCTGGAGCTCCACCTCATAGGCTGCATGGCTCGGATAGCCAAGCAACTGGGCGCGTTCGGCCCGAACCTTGGCGGTGTGCGCCACGACGCGCCTGTTGTCGAAGTCGCCGCCACGGCTGCCGCGGGTGAGCGAAGCGGTCATGATGCGCTCGCGCAGCGCGCGGCTCTCCATCGCGGAATAGGCGGGTTGGCCGGTCGTATTGGTCAGGCGCAGGAGGTACTTACCTTCATGGCCGGCAGCTTTCGCGGCACTGGCGGCGGAGGCGATTGTCGCATCGCTGAGGCCGGCGAGCTCTTCGCGATTGTCCACGAGGACGGCGGAGGCGTTTGTTTCCTTAAGGAGATTTTGCTTGAACTGGGTGGAGAGCGTCGCGAGTTCGGCATTCATCGCCTTGAGTGCGACCTGCTCCTCCGAGGAGAG
>JBGTDH010000516.1:0-2694 GCA_041748435.1 Pirellulales bacterium | reverse complement strand
GAGTATCAGGAACCGAGCGTCGACCTGTTGGCCGACATCTTGCGGCCGAGCCTGCGGCCGGATGACTTTGATATGGAAAAGAAGGTGATCCTGGAAGAAATCCAGATGTATTTGGACCAGCCGCCGTTCGGGATGGATGACCGCATCAAACAGCTGCATTTGAGCGGGCATCCGCTGGCGAAAAGCGTGCTGGGCACCTCGGATAGCGTGAGCGGCCTGACTCCCGAGCAGATGCGCGATTATTTCACGTCGCGGTATGCCGCCGACAATGTGTTCGTGGCGGCGGCCGGCAAAGTGGATTTCGACGCGCTCGTTTCGCAAGTGGCGGCGCGGTGCGGCGATTGGAAGCCGGCCGGGGCAAAACGCGACATCGCGCGGGCCGTTTCCGAGCCGCGGTTCGAGGTGGTGCATCGTCCCAGCGCGACGCAGGAGTACGTGCTGGAGCTGGCCGATGCGCCGGCGTCTGAAGACGCGGATCGCTACGCGGCCAAGCTGCTGGCCACGATCGTGGGCGACGATTCGGGCAGCCGGATGTACTGGGAGCTTGTCGACAGCGGCCTGGCAGAAACGGCCAGCTTGGGTCATTACGAGTATCTGGGGGTCGGCATGTTTTACACGTGGCTCGCCTGCGAGCCGGACGTTGTGGAGGAAAACCTCGCGCGATTGCATGCGATCTATCAGAAGGTCGAGTCGGCGGGAGTCAGCGAGGACGAGCTGCGGCAGGCGAAGAACAAGGTCAAAGCGCGCGTCGTGCTGAGCAGCGAGCGGCCACAGAGCCGGCTGTTCAATGTGGGCGGAAACTGGCTGCAGCGGCGCGAGTATCGCGCCGTCTCGGACGATCTAAAGTCATTGGACGACGTGACGGTCGGCGATCTGCACGCAGTGTTGAAGAAGTATCCACTGTCGCGCTATACGACGATTACGGTGGGCCCGCGGGAGGACGTGAAGCGGCCGGGTGAATAAATAGTAGCTGAATTCGTGAGAATTCAGCCTCTCCTGCGACTGAACTCTTACGAGTTGGGCTACAAGCGATGGGTCAGTATCAATCCGTAGATTTCGACGTCGATGGCGACCCGCTAGGCGTGATTCTTGTCGACCACGGATCGCGGCGCGATGAGAGCAACGCGATGCTGCTCGAAGTGGTCAGCGAGTTTCAGGCGGCGACGGGCTTTGCGATTGTCGAGCCGGCGCATATGGAGCTAGCGGAGCCGTCGATCGACACGGCATTTTCACGTTGCATTGAGCGCGGCGCAACGAAGATCGTCGTGTTCCCGTATTTCTTGTTGCCCGGGCGGCATTGGAATGAGGACATTCCGCGGCTCGCAGCGGCGGCGGCGAGACAGCATGCGGGCGTCCGCTATCTGGTGACGGCGCCATTTGGCTTGCATCCGCTAATGAGTGAAATCATGCGGCAGCGTATCGAGCACTGCCTGGCGCACACTCAGGGCAATGCGGATGCTTGCGAGCTGTGTGCTGGCACCGATCGCTGCCAGCTTCGCATCGGCGCGGGTAACTCGACTTGATCGTTGCGGTCCCCGTGGTCGATATAACCGGCAGACGATCCGCCATCGCTAGGCGCTCGCGGCGACGCTAGCAACACACCAAGAATCTCCCTCTCCCTCCGGGAGAGGGTTGGGGTGAGGCGATTCGTTAGAAAAGTAATGCACCCTCACCCTGCCCTCTCCCAGGGGGAGAGGGTGATTTCCAAGGAAGGAACTCATGAAGCGATCTCCTCATAGTCTTGCGTTGTTGTCGGCCGTCGCTCTGTTGTCGCTGGTCGGTGGCGTCGCCCGCGCGGCTGCCCCATTCGTACCTGGCGCCGGCACGTTTTTGCACGACTGCTGTGATAACTTTGAAAACCCGAAGTGGAGTTATCGATACAACCACCCCAAGAGCAGCCATGAACAGGACGAGAAGCAGCGCAGCCCGGGCGGCTTTTCGAACAACTTTCTTTGGCATGAAGGCGGCAAGCGCGGCACGCCTGACCTGGTGAAGCGCGTGGAGACACCGTTGGGCGGCATCCCGGGCAGCACTAGCTCGCTAATGTTCGCGACTCTGAACTCGGGCATTCCAGGCCGCATTGCAAATTCCCAGCAGCAGGACGATCTGTTGATGCAGTTCGACAGGAAGCTCGGCCGGTCAATTCCGATTTCCTGGCAGCCCAGCGCCACGGTTCGCGTGTACTTGCCGCCTTTCGAGGAATGGGAGAACCGCACGGGTCCGCAATTCGGCGTGCGTTGCGATTGCACGGGCCGCAACCCGGACGGCACGGTCGAAGCCTACTGGCCTGGCATGTTTGTGCTGTTCCAAAGCGAGAACGACCGCAACGTGAAGAAAGACTCGGCAAAGATTTCGGTCCGCGGCGACCGGCTGGGCCACGATGTGCGCAAGATCGATATCGCCGAGCCGGGTTGGTGGACGCTTGGCCTGTCGTTCACGTCGGATGGTCAGGTTCATTATTACGCCAGCGAGGGCGTCGACGACTTGACCGCGGACGATCACATCATGTCGAGCTTTCCGTACAGCATGCATTGCATGACATTCAACAACTTCTTTTTTAACGTGGCGAACTGGGAGAACGGCCGGAGCTGGTCGACGAAGTGGATCATCGACGATCCGAAGGTTTTCGTGCAGCCACCGCCAGGACAGACGGTCGCAAACCTGTATCGCATTAAAAAGAGGCCGCAGCAAACG
>JBGTDH010000515.1:0-1906 GCA_041748435.1 Pirellulales bacterium | reverse complement strand
CAAGGCCGCGCGCAGGTGGCCGCCTGGGAAGCGTCGGGCGAGATCGCACTCTACCTGCAAAGCCCCGAGGGCTGGTCCCGTGAGGTGATCGCCGCGCCGCCCGGAGAAAAGCAGCTTGCCAGTCTGGCGCTGGTGGCCGATTCTCACGATCGCTCCCTCGTGGTGGCCGGATTCACCACGACAGCCAACATCAGCTCGATCAGCGTCTGGAGCAGGCCGCCCCGGTAAGGCATCCGTTCGGATCAATGAACCACGAAGGACACCAAAGCCACAAAGAAGATCCGTCCCCCGGCGAGTAACTCTCCCTTCGTGCTCATTGTGTCCTTTGTGGTTCTTGTTCTCTGACCATGAAAGAAAGGTTACCCATGCAACGGACTTTGATGGCGCTTACGGTGGCTCTGGTCCTCGCCTCGGCTTCGGCTCTGGCGCAGCAACGGAAGTTTGTCCCTCTGGACCTGAGCGCGAAAACCAATCAGAAATTAGCCGATAACCAGGGCCGGGGGGCGGCGGGGAATCATATCAAGGAGCTTCCCCCAGGCGAGCAGTTGTTCGCGGACATTCAATTTCGCGTCGGCGAGGGGTTGATCCAGCTTGGCAGCAAAGTGCTGGACAAGTTCCCGGACAAGGTCACAGACATTCCGGCCGGCAAGCACGCGTCGCACGTGCATCTGCTGCACGCCACGGCCTTCGGCGGGGGGCTTAACCAGCCCGGCACGCCATGGTATGTGGAAGACGGGACGTTGATTGGGGAGTACCACGTCCGCTACGAAGACCAGAGCACCGAGACGATTGCGATCGTCTATGGCGACGACGTGCGCGACTGGTTCTATCTCGATGGCGAGAAGGAACCAAGCAAGGGCAAAGTCGTCTGGCGCGGCGCGAACGAGTTCGCGACACAAGTCGGGGCTAAGCTTCGCTTATACGTCAGCAGTTGGAAGAACCCCAAGCCAGACCAGAAGGTGTTGAGCATCGACTACGTCTCCAAGAAGGCTGAAACCGTCGCCGCACCCTTCTGCCTGGCCATCACGCTCGAGGAGAAGTGAGGGCTCAACGGCGGACGCCGTGAACTTTCCCGATTGCCGGTTGTCCCTCCGCGTGGTTCCGCCTACCAGGAGGTTAACAAAACCACGCAATCAGGGAAGCAATGCGCACTACAGCGTGGGGCCGATGCTCCAGGGGGCGAATTCTTCGTCGCCGACGCCGTGCTGCTCGCTCTTGGTTTTGCGGCCGCTGGCGACCTCGAGCATCAGCTCGAAGATTTGCCGGCCCACTTCCTCCACGCTCACCCCTTCGAGAATCACGCCGGCATTGACGTCCATGTCGTCGATCATCCGCTCGTACATGGGCGTGTTCGTGGCAATCTTGATCGAAGGGGCCGGCTTGCAGCCGTAACAGCTTCCACGGCCCGTGGTGAAGGCCACGATATTGCAGCCGCCGGCGACCAGGCCCGTTACGCTCACTGGGTCCAGGCCGGGGGTGTCCATCACCAGGAGGCCCTTGCTGGTGATCTGCTCGGCGTAGCGATACACATCGTTCATGGCGGTGGTTCCGCCCTTGGCCACGGCCCCGAGCGATTTCTCGTAGATGGTTGTCAGGCCGCCTTCTTTGTTGCCGGGCGAAGGGTTGTTGTCGATCTCGGCGCCGAACATGGCCGTGTAGCGTTCCCACCAGCGGATGCGCTCGATCAGCTTCTCGCCCACGGCCCGCGTCTTGGCGCGCCGTGTGAGCAGATGCTCCGCCCCGTAGATTTCCGGTGTCTCCGCCAGCACGGTCGCCCCACCGGCGGCCACGAGCAGGTCACTGCAATAGCCCAAGGCGGGATTGGCGGTGATGCCGGAATTGCCGTCCGAGCCGCCGCACTGCGTGCCGAGGATCAGTTCGCTCGCGGGGCATGGCTCGCGGCGGA
>JBGTDH010000514.1:0-2785 GCA_041748435.1 Pirellulales bacterium | reverse complement strand
GGCGTTGCGGCATCGAGCTTACTTCTTGAAGCCGGGCTTCTTCTTTTCCCATTGGATCCCTTCATCGACGAATCGCTCGAAGCCTTGCTCGATCTTCTCCTCCAGCTTCTTGGAGAGGCTTGAACCGTTCGCAAACGCCTTGGTGAACAAAATAACTCGGCCTTGCTTTGAATTGTTTGTTCCAGGGCTCTTGAGAATGCTTGTTCGAACGCGTTCTCGACGATCTGCTCGATATCAATGGCCATCGCTGCCTCGGAGCTGTGGTTGAAAACGAGACGCCACTCGCAATTCGACCAGGACCGCCGACGGAACCAAACTCGCGGGTTGCGTTCGTTCACTCCTCGCCGCGCGAAAGCGTGTGCGGAGTCGGCAGCGGCCACGTTGTCAACCGTCCAGGATTTTTCTGGTGTTGTTCCCCTCGCGGGCAATCAGAAGCCTTGTGTGCGGGTGTCAGGCGGAAGCATTCGAGGTTATCGATGCTCGCCACATCGCCATGCTGCGACGCCTGAAGTATCCGCGGCGTCAGACATCGTGATGGCCAGCGCGGAGCGTCTAGTGTGCGGGCATCCTACGTTGACCTGCGTGCCAGTTCGTCGCGGGCTAAGACTTTCAGTAGTCGACAATCCGCCGCCTCACGTTGGTATTCGATCTTGTAGAGAGTCTCGCCCGCTTTCTCCGCGTACGCTACGTGGCGCCCCCAGCCCCATGAAACGTGTGGCAAGTTCACAATTGCTGTCAGGTCTGTGTCCGACGCCGACCTGTGCGCCGCATTGAGAATCACTCGAATCGCCTGTGCGGCGATTGCGGGAATAGGCGTGCCGCTCGCTCGCTGCACTTGTCGGATCAGTGGAGCAAGCGCCCGAGCGTCACGCATTTTTCCGAGCAGTTCGATGGCTTCAGCAGCTTCCAGGTTGCGGAGGATAGCGACGTTTGCCCGCTCACTTTTTGGGATGGATGCGGCCGTAGGTTCCATGCGAAACGCCGCCCATTGTTCGGAATCAAACGGATACCCGTGATCGGCGACGAAACCGGGCAGTTGGTGGATGGGCACACATGCCAGGACCGGGCCGAGAGCCGCGATCCCTTCCCGCGCAGCTAAATGGATGTAATCCCGAGCCAGGTAGAAGGCGATGCGCTCTTCCGACGTGGCTGGTTTCCAGCCTTGCATTTCCAGTCGGTCGGCGGCAGCGCTGCGGACAGCACGATCGGGATCGCGCAGCGCCGGTACTAAGTGGTCGGGACGGTCTTGCAACTTCGCGTGAAGGAGTGCTCGCGCCCGATCCTCGTTGGAAAGATTGCTCACGGGTTTGCCCGTCGTTTCCGCTCGCGCCGCGGCTAAAACCTCGGCAACCGAGAGTTTCTTCTTCGCGGCTGGGGGCGGGGAACTGACCTCCGGCTGCGGCACGGTGAACGCTGCGCCACACTTGGGGCATTTCACTCGTCGGCCCGCGAACTCCTCCTTGACCTGAATGCGGGCACGACAGCGGCAAGTGAATTTGATCGGCATGATGCGCCCCGCCAGATTGCACTCTCTTTGCAACTGAGGGAACATTCTACAGCGCGCCGCAGATTCCCCGGAAGAGTCAATACAACTGGCCGTCGCACTCGTTGCAGACCGAAAGGTCAGTTCTTGGCGGCAGGCTTTGGCTTGCAACTCCCCGCGCGCCGCGCGCCGTAACGCGACGCTTGCGTCTGTCAGCACTGCCGCGAGTCCGGAATGGGCACTACCGGATCTTGCGAGGGCGGCCCGACTTTAACTGGCTCTGCCAATAGCGAAGCATGGGATGATCCGGGGCGATTTGCTCCCACATGCTTAGCCAAGGCCGTGCGGCGTCCGGGTTGCCTTCGTGGATGAGCAGGTTGATCCAGGCGCCGGCCAGGCCCACGAACTCCGTCGTGTGCAGATGGCGTCGTTCGTAGAGGGGCTTGAGCAAGGCGTGTGCTTCCTCGAACCTTTTCTCCTCCACGAGCCGATGAACGCTGTTGATTCGCGCGAACAGATAGTCCGGATGCTCTCGCAGCAGGTCATCCAGCATCGCGTTGGCCTCGGGCACGCGCCCTTGTTGCCGGATGGCCGTAGCCAGGTTGTTCCGCAAGTCCGGCTTGTCCGGCTCCTGTTCGATGGCCTGGCGCCAAACCTGTTCGGCGGCTTCAAACTGCCCGCGGTTCATGTGAAGCATGGCCTCGTCGCACAATCGTGAGATCGCCGCAGTATGAGAGGTCTTCGCCTCTCCGGAGACCTCAAAGGAGAGCATCGCAATTTCCCGCCACTCCCCGTTGCGCCATAACCGGACCGGCCCGGGCGGCAACAGTCCCTTCTGCGCCAACAGATGGACCGTCTTGGAACGAGCGGCAAAGGGCCCTCGCTGTCCCAGGCCAAATGTCCTCAGCACCTCCAGCAACGCCGGCGATTCCGCATCGTTCGCCAGGGCGATGAAAAAGTCGCTGGCTGCAGGTTCACCAACCTCCAGCACGGCCGGCGCCGCGGCAATGATTTGCGGGTTGTGTTCCAAAGCGCGGCGCAGGAACGCAAGCATGCCCCCGCGACTGGAACGTGCAGGAGGCCGCAATCGCTCCAGCCAGACGTGCGGCAACAGGTTCGGCAAGCTGTAGGCCCAGGGACCGTTGCGGTCCTCCGCAGGCTCGGCCAAGTCGTCCAGGTTCTGCCGAGCGAGGTCCAGAGTTGGATCGAGCTGCAGGGCGCGTCTCCAGAGATTCTCGGCCCGCGCCGGATCCCCCAAACGCAAAGCGGCGACCGCCGCGTAGTGCAGCAGCACCGCGTCGC
>JBGTDH010000513.1:0-4358 GCA_041748435.1 Pirellulales bacterium | reverse complement strand
CATTACTACGTCCGCCGCGAGGAGCGCGAGTTCTACGAGCGGGCTCGGCTCGACAAGCAGAACCTCGTGCCCTCTTTGGAATGGACGGGCGAAGCGCTGTACGACGTGGCCACGGCCCGCTTGCGGGCCTGCGCGGCACCCGGCAAATCGCCCGCGCTGCGGGAGCTGTTCGATGAATCGGTGAGCGACCGGCGGCTGGTGGAATCGCTGCGGACGCTGCGCGTGCCGCGGCATGTGTTCAAGTTCTTGTATCGCCTGCTGGTCGCGCACGCCAACACGTTCACGCAAGAGGCGCCGAGCTGGAAGATCTCCGCCGCCACCTTTGAATCCGTGCTGGCCCTGTATCAACGGGATCAGGACGCGCTGGAACGGGGCGCGGGGGCGGGGTGATAACGTGATGTCCCGCCGACCGAAAGAAACGGCTTCGGGGTTCACAATGGGTAAGCAATCGCTCATCAGCTCGCTGGTCTGATGTCACCCCCATCTGTCGGGATTCGTGGACGCCTCTGCGCTTCACGCTAAGTTGCGCAAATGCATGAGATTCCTCCGTCCCCTTCCTGGTCCGAAACCGTATGTACCATCGTCCCCATCACTTCCATGCCTCTTCAAGGAAACCTGTCGTGAAGATCTTCCGCCTGTTTCAGAGTATCCGTACGCGCCGCACGACGAAGCGGAGAGCACCGCATGCAAGGCGTGCGTTGCGGCTGGAGCAGTGCGAACAGCGACTGTTCATGGCTGGCGATATTACGCTAGCCAATGGCGAGCTGTTTATTGACGGAACGAGCGACAATGACCACGCCGTCGTCGTCGTTGAGGATGACGAGGTTCACGTCACGCTCGAGCATTTCGACACGGCCGGCAACCTGATCCACGATCATACCGAGACGTTCGATCTGGCAGACGTAACGAGCATCCTGTTCTGGGGCGGCGCGGGAAACGACACCTTCGCCAACGCCTTTGTCGACGAAGACGGCATCGCGCATTTCAATAATATTCCCTGCGTCGCCTACGGCCACGGGGGCTACGATATCCTGGTCGGCGGCAGCGCCAACGATTACCTCTACGGTGGCACGGAAGACGACTGGCTGTTCGGCTATGCCGGCATCGATCACCTGTTTGGCGGCGATGGCCTCGACATGCTCAACGGCGGTGACGGCAACGATTTCTTATACGGCCAAGGGGGCAATGACGAGCTGTTTGGCGAGACGGGTGATGATTGGCTTGCGGGGGGACCAGGAAACGACACGTACCTGTTCGATTCCTACACGACGCACCTGATCGAAGACGCCAACCTGGGCAATGACACCATCGCGGAGTACGCAGGCGAAGGGGACGATTGGCTGGACTTCAGCGACTTCCAGCACTCGGTCACGGTCTCCCTGTTCGGCTCCAACGTGCAGACCGTGGCAGCCGGATATCTCTCGCTCACGCTGGTCAATCCCGCCGAGATGGAGAACATTCGCGGCAGCGACCAGAGCGATGTGCTGGTGGGAAACAATCGGGCCAATCAACTCGAGGGCCGAGGGGGCGATGATTCTCTGACCGGACTGCAAGGCAACGACAGCTACGTCTTCGGCGACTATGCCATCGGCTGGGACACCGTCGTCGAATACGCCGGCCAGGGGACCGATCGACTGAACTTCCTCGGGGCCAGCGGCGGCGTAACGGTCGATCTAAGCCTGAACTCTTGGCAAACCGTTCAGTCCGGCAGGTTGTACCTGAAGCTCGTTAACCCGAACGAGTTCGAGAACGTGCTGGGAACGCAGTTCGAGGACGTGATCCGCGGAAACCTACGCAACAACCTGCTGGAGGGCGCCGGCGGCAATGACTTTCTCCGCGGCCGCGACGGGAATGACACGTTGATTGGCGATGCCGGCAACGACACTCTCTACGGAGACAATGGCGTCGACACGCTCCTGGGCGGCACCGGCGACGATTATCTGGATGGCGGCCCCGACCACATGATCGACCATCTCTACGGCGGACTCGGCCGCGACACGTTTGTGCGCAACCATTTCTGGGAGGGCTACTGGGTTCCCGAGGCCGACGAGTTCAAAGACTTCACCCGCGGCGATTTGATCGAGAAGCGCTACGGAACGTACTGACGAATCGCCAGAGACGTCAAATCGTCGTCAACACGAGCAGATCGGCACGTGGAGGCGTGGGGCGCATGCCACCGCCATCTGCACGGCCGCGTACTATGAAGAACGAATCCTACGATTTGAGGCCGATGCCCCAGATCCTGAGAAGACCCCGGAAGCCATCGGTAAAGTCTTTGCCGAAGTCGAGGACCTGGAAGGCGGGTAGCGTCCAGGAGAGGGACTCCATGTCGCACGATCGCAACAGCAACGGTACGATGTGATCCCGGTAGCGTTCCTTTCGCAATGCATACATCAACTCGTGCTTGACCCACATCGAGCGGATCGATTCTGGCGAAAGCAACAATAAGAAGCCAGTCGCAACGCGCCAACGCGGCGCCAATTTCGTCGTGCCACTGCTGAGCGCCCCGGATGTTGTGCGGACTGTAGAAGATTGGCACACCGTGCGCTCGCAACGCCGACGCGAGCTGGTCCGCTGCGGCTCGGTCATGGCTGCTGCGAGAAAGAAAGACTTCTGTCGGCGACATCGCAGCCTTAATGGGCTAGCGCCAAGACTTCGTCCACGACATCGCCAAAGCCCTGCTCGGGAAGATCAATTCGTTGGACGGCTTGTTTCGACAAGATCCAAGGCAGTTCCGTCTGCCGGCCGATAACCACGGAAAGCAAGCGGCCACGAAATCGCTTCGCCGTCAGGGCGTACTCCATCTCACGGCGGACCGACTCCGCTTCCGCCGCGGCCGGTGTGATCAACAGGATCATCAGGTCGGACGCCTCCAGGGCTTGGCCAACCTTCATGGCCCAGTTGTCCCCCGGAGCGATCTCCTCGTAGGGATTCCAAACGTCCAACCCCGCCTCGGACAACTTGGCAGCCAATTTCCAGGCTAACTCCCGATCCGGACTCGCATGGCTGATGAAGACCTTCATGCTGCAATCCTAGAGCCGGAACTTCGGCAGGTCAATTGTGCTCTTGTGTACCGGGAAGTCGTATCACAAACAACCTATACGAGGGGGTGTCGTATCAATAGAGGTGTGGGGGAGCGAATGATACGACCACTTACGACGCGGCATCTCGCGGCATGACCGGGTGGATTGGAACCGCCACGATAATGGGCTGTGAAAGCTCCTAAGAATCGAGCTTAATACCGGTTGCCGTAGCTTTTGCCGGCGGCGCGGCTGGTGCGGTCGGGAGTGGCGGCGTTGGCGTTGCCGAGGGGCGCGGCGGGGAGGCTGTTGCGCCCCTTGTGCTCGATCAGCACGAGCAGATCGGCACGCGGCGGAGTGGGGGGCATGGCCAACGCCATTTGCACGAGGTTCGGATTGCGATCGACCGGCGTGGGCGTGGCCACCACGCCCAGGCTCACCAGCAACACCTGGTTGATCGGCCAGTGGAACCGCTCGTGCAGGCGGCAATGGCTGACCTGCGGCACCTCGATTTTGGTGCGCTGCCGCGGCGAGACGGGCGTGGGCACATCAATGTTCACCGCTTGCAGCCGCTCCACCTGGTCGATGTTGCACTTCAGAATGGCGTCGATCGTGCCGCCATCCAAGGAGAGCAACGGGCTGAGCTCGATCGAGAACCCCTCATCGATCTGGGCAGACTCCGTTTCGAAGCCGGGCCACGTGTTGGGTCGCACAAACACGTCTTTCACATAGCTCAGCGGACGCGTGGCGTTCACCACCGTCGATTGTCCGTTGTTCACCAGCAAATGCGGCGAACTGTGCTCGCGGCAATCGCTGCGTTTGCGCAGCTCGGCCATCAACAGAGAGGCGTTCTCTTTCTCAATCAGCCAGGCCTGCACGCCCTGTGTCTGCACGGGCACGGCCAGCATCATGCGATGGGCCACGGCGCGCCAGTTGGGGCTATCGACCGTGATGACCCGCAGGCCGAAGGCTTGCGATTCCGCCTCGGTGTTGACGAAGCGATCGACGATCTCGGAGACTACGTCGTGCATCTCGGGTGTGTGGTAGACCTTGAGAGAGTGGCGATCCGCGGAGAGCAGCCCCAGCGGCTCGGCATGCCAGGCTTCGTAGCCAGTCTCGCGGAGCACCCAATCGATGACGGCCTGCTCGGGACGATTGGTGCTGGTCACGCGCAGCGTGTAAGGCTGAATATCGTACTCGCGCCACACTTGCCCTTGGTCGGTGGGCAAGTTGGGCGTGCCATTCTTCACGCGGGCGATGTTCTTGCGCACGGTGTCGCGCGCCCGGTTCAGCAGGCCGCCGATGGCGCTCTCGTTGGAGACGTTGCGAACGTCCGGC
>JBGTDH010000512.1:0-3312 GCA_041748435.1 Pirellulales bacterium | reverse complement strand
GGTATGGCCCTCGCGCGGAGACGGCCAGTCCGACGCCTGACCGATCGGTCAACCGTTAGCGTTACGTTCTGCAGCGGACCACGGTTAGCAAGTACGAGGCAAATCCATGGCGATCTCACCAGAGACGTTGCAGACCGTGCTCCAGTTGGCCGGGTTCGGACAGATGGGCCTTGCTCTGGGAAGTCTGGCGATTCCGAAGGCGCTCGGATGGTCGGAGGAATTGACATGCGTCAAGCCGCTCACGCGGCAAGTGTTCTGGGTGTACGCCCTCTATATTTGGTGTAGCCACATGGCATTTGCCGCGGTGTCGGTCTTGGCACGGCAATCGCTGACGGAGGGTTCCGTGCTGGCCGCGTGCGTGACGGCGTTTATCGCCGCGTGGTGGGGCGTGCGGTTGGTGATTCAATTCACGGTGCTGGACCGCTCTGCCGCGCCGAGTGGCGCTGTGTATCGTTGGGGGGAAGTCGTGCTGGTCACGTTGTTTGTGTGCTTCACCGCAATCTACGGTTACGCGGCCGTGAGCAATGTGCTAGGGTCCGTGCGATGAACGCGTACACGCCCAATGATCCGGGGACCATGGGACTCCTGGCAGCACTGATGCTCTGTGTGCTCTTGGCGGCCTTCGGCATTTCGTTCATGAAGCCGGGCACGGTCGCCAGGTTGGCGGCGTGGCTGCTGGCAGCGGCCGCGGCCGGGACGGCGGAACGTTTGACTACCTCCGAGCCGCCGGGACTGCGAATGGTGGCGATCATCCTTGTTGCGCTGTGGGGCATGAAGGCGGTCGTGTGCGTCGAGGAGCAGATCGCCGGCAAGCAGCGTTTGAGACCGCTTGCCTGGTGGGCCTTCGCCCTCGGCTGGTTGGGCATGCGGCCTGCGGAGTTCCGCTCCTTTCCCGGCCCGCCGCGCGACGATTGGCGCGAACTAACACGGCGCGGCGCGGCACGCCTGGTGCCAGGCGTGGCGATCCTCGTGGCGGCAGTGATGCTGTACCGTCGCCCAGCGTCGAACTCAACCGACGGCTTGAACTTCATCGCCGCGACCGCACTGCTGCTTGTCGGCCTCAGCCTCGTGATCCACTTCGGACTGTTGAACCTGCTGGCCGGCTGGTGGCGGCGCTGGGGAGCGAATTGCCGGCCCATCTTCCGAGCGCCGGCGCACTCGACCAGCTTGGCCGAGTTCTGGGCGAAGCGTTGGAACCTGGCGTTCTCCGAGATGTCCACCCTCGCCGTCGTTCGCCCCTTGCGACCCTTCCTTGGAACGCGAACCGCGACCGTGGTCGCCTTCCTGTTCTCCGGCTTATTGCACGAATTGGCGATCAGCGTGCCGGTGAAAGCCGGCTTTGGCTTGCCGCTGGCCTACTTTGCCTTGCACGCCGTGGCCGTGCAGTGCGAGCAATTCTTGCAACGTGCCGGCTTTGCCATCGACCGCGTGCCCTGGCTCGGCCGGCTGTGGACCGCCGCCTGGTTGATTGTGCCGCTCCCGCTGCTGTTCCATGAGGCATTCTTGCGCGACTGCATCTGGCCGCTCGTGATCTGACGCCGCGTCTCACCCGATCTCGGCATCGACAGTTTCCAGGATTGCCGTAAGCTCATCCAGCGCGAAGATTATGTCTTCGACCGTGCGGACCGCGGACGCAGCTTCGCTCCGGTTCTCGACCGCTGCAGCCGGGCGCAACGGGGCCAACAACGTGCCGGCGGCGACGAAACGCTGCGCCGGGACAAGCGTCTCCTTGTCAAGCGCGGACCATTCCTGGCCCGGTTCCGCGCTCAAGCGAGATTCGAGAGCCAACGAACTCACGGCCAGATCCTCCATGTTCGAGGAGAACGCGCTCTCCACCGCGCCGCGGCAGAGAGGGCACCCGCAGCCCAAGCCGCCGCCGTTGGAGAAGGCCGCGCCGTTCCACTGGTTGGCGTCCTGCGGATCGAGCTTCTCTGAAAACGCGTCACCCTCGGCATCGATCACGAGTTGGAACGTCAGAGTGCCCGTGGTCTCGACGACATCGCGGGCATCGCCTCCGGTCTCGATCACGAGTTGCTCCAGGCCGCCGGAGATCGTGTAGTGCTGGCCGTTGACCGTGAGCTCGACTTCGCCGGACGCCAGTTGTGTAATCTGAATCTGATCGGCCTCGCCGCTGGAGGTGACGACGAGCGTGCCGCTGTGGCTGGCATCGACCGTGGCCAGATTGCCCGTGTAGACGGGAGCACCGGTCTGGCCGAAGTTGCCGCGCATCACCTGATACGAGTTCTGGCTCTGGCCGCCGCCGGGTCCGTGCCAGTTTCCGTCTTCGTCGCGGAACTCGATGAACGTGCGGTCCAGGAAGCTGGTGTCGCGCAGCCATTGCTCTTGGGCCGAGGAGTAGCGCAGGCCCATCGATTCCGAGTACAGCGTGCCGCTTTGCACGGTTTGCACGTGATACAGGCCGAACGTGTGCCCCGCCTCGTGCAAGAAGACATCCGAGAGGGCCAGGATGATGTTCGCCGCGCTGCCCCAGTTCTCTTCGCCCACAAAGGCGATATCGGTGCGGTTGTTGTTGCCAAAATCGACATCGCAGGCCACGTGCGGATGCGTGAGGTTGGAGACGCCCGCGAAGATGGTCGTGGCGCCAACGTTCTCGACAGCCAATCCCGAGTGGCGGCGCACGGTGATGCCAAACGGCGCGAGATCGGTCGTCAGCCGGCTGAGGATGCCGGTGGTGATCTGCTCGCGATCACTGCGATTGGCGAAGAACGGGTTGACCGTCACGCCGTTGGCCGCGCCGCCGGGGAGCCAGGCCGGGTTCCATTGATTGCTGGCCCAACTGGTCAGCGCGGCAGACGAGATCGTAGCGCCGTCGAAGTTCACGTACAGCACGTTGGGGCCATCGCCTCCGGTCGAGCCTCCGCCGCTGGTTCCGGGATCCAGCGTGAGCGTGTAGTCGGCGTTCTGCACGCCGCGATAGCCGTACACGCGCACGAAGTAATCGCCGGCGCCCAGGCCGTCCAGCGAGATCTGCTCGCTGTTGGTCACGCCGTCGGAGCGACGGACCAGCGTGCCGGCGGAGTTGTAGAGTCCCAGATCGAGATCGCCGGCCGCGTGTTGAAACGCGATTCGCGCGAAAGCATCGGAGGGGCCCGCGCTGGAGAGGCGGAAGCGGAACCAATCGGCGGGGTCCAGCAAGTGCAGATCGCTCACGGTGCGTGCCGTGGTCAGCGTGCCTAGATCGGCAGCCTGGGCCAGGGCGTCGTTGTCTTCGTAATCGTCATCCGGATCGTCGTCGAACAACGGCATGACGCCCGCCGCAAGGTACATGCCTTGGCCAAACCCGGTCCCCAG
>JBGTDH010000511.1:0-2856 GCA_041748435.1 Pirellulales bacterium | reverse complement strand
CTCGAACACCACAATGCGATCGCACATCGTGCGGCCGGTGAGTTGCAGCGTGTGCCCTGCATGATCGTGATCCTCGTGATGACGATGTTCGTGCTTGCGGGCGGTCTTGCTGGGACCCTCCACCAGCACTTCCACCGTGCGGCCGACAAACGGCTGGTTGTCTTCCTCGCTGATGGCGTTCTGCACCGCCAGCAGCTCGTTGTTGCGGCGGCGCTTCACGTCTTCCGGCACATCGTCGGCGTACAACTCGTAGCCCTTCGTTCCCGGCCGCGGGCTGTATTTGAAGATGAAGCTATTCTTGAAGCGGCTTTCCCGCAGCAGATCGACCGATTGTTGAAAATCTTCCTCGGTCTCGCCGCAGAAGCCGACGATAAAATCGCTGGTCACGGCCGCGTCGGGAATTGTCTCGTGAATGCGGGCCAGCATCTCGCGATACTGTCCCACCGTGTAGCCGCGCTTCATCCGCGCGAGCATGGCGTCCGATCCGCTCTGCACCGGCACGTGCAAGTAGTGGGCACACTTTGGCAGATCCCGGACGGTCGCGAGGAGATCGTCCGTCATGTCCTTGGGATAATTCGTAACGAACTTGATGCGCTCCAACCCTTCGGTATCGTGAATCAGGCACAGCAGATCGGCCAGACGGCTCGTGATGCCGCCATCGGCGTGCTTGTAGCTGTTCACCGTCTGCCCCAGCAGCGTGACTTCCTTGCAACCCTCGGCCGCAAGCTGCCGCACTTCCGCCGCAATCTGCCGCGCGGGCCGGCTCTGCTCGGGCCCGCGCACGCTGGGTACAATACAGTAAGTGCAGAACTTATCGCAGCCGATCATGATCCGCACAAAGGCCTGATAGGGCGTGGGACGCATCTGCGGATCGCGCAGCGGATCGTAGCTCTCGAAGCTCTCTTCGATCTCGCGCCGCGTCCCTTCCTTGCGATCAAGGCTGACCTCCAACCTCGGTCCGCTGCCGGCGGCAATCTCCTCCAGCAGTTGGGGAATCTGATGCAACTGCCCGGGGCCGACCACCAGATCGACAAACGGCGCCCGCTTGAGAATCAGCTCCTGATCTTTCTGGGCCATGCAGCCCAACACCCCGATGATCTTGTGCGGATGGGCGCTCTTGGTGTTCTTCAGACGGCCCAGCGCACTGTAGATCTTGTCCTCCGCGTGCTGGCGGACGCTGCACGTGTTGAACAGAATGGTGTCGGCCTCGTGCGTCGTGCCCACCAGCTCGTAGCCTTGCTTGCGCAGACTAGCCACCACCAGCTCGCTATCGAGCATGTTCATCTGGCAGCCGACCGTTTCGATATACAGCTTCTTGGCCATGTCAGTTCAAGTAGCTGAATTCGTGAGAATTCAGAAATCCGGAACTGTCACCAGTTCCGCTACTCAAATCATGTTGAACGGAGTGTTAGGTCGACGAACGTTCGCGCAATTGCCCTTCGAGCTGCTGATGCCACCGCTTAATGAGCCGATCGCGGCGCGCCAGCATCATGCGCACCAGCGCCGTCACCGCCAGGTACGACACCACGATCAACAGCATCAGATCAAAGCCATCCATGGGCACTGCCGCGCAATCCCGCGGCCTCCTGAGGCACATCCAGCCCTGGCATTGTACCGTTCGGCCGGGCGTTGGCACTATGGGAGTTGAAGAGGTTCGGACAAGGTGCGACTCGTATCGCGGGGCAGATCGGCTCTATAATCGAGAGTTAACCCCGACCATTTCGCTGTTAGTGAGCTTGACGATGCCCATTCACAACTGGACACGCGTTGGTCCCGGCGTGTTCCACGATTTTCACAATGCCTGGATCACGGAGATACGCAACGCCCTGAACGGTGGTGTGCTCCCGGCCGATTACTTGGAAGACACTTACCTCGCCGCCTTCCGTGGTGTGCCCGCACGGTTTCGCGCCGTGCTGGACGATTGATTAGCGGAACTACGGAATCAGGATCACGCCGCCGGTCCAGGCGCCGGCTTCCAGCAAGGCGCCGCGTGCGTTAAGCGGCACGGGCGGAATGATCCACGGGGCACAACTGTTGGGTTGATAGTAGCCCAGCGAGTACATGCATTCCCACGGCGAGTGCATGCCCATCTTGTAAGGCAGAATGGGGAGCGTGCCGAAGAACATCGCCCCCGACACAAACGGCTGCCAGTGTCCCGTGGTATGGCCGTAGCGTTCCAAGGCTCGCTCCTCGAAATACAGCGGCTTGTGGCACAAGGCCGTGGCTTTCCACGTGTACGTGATCTGCGGCCAGCAACGCGGCTCGAACGATGTATCGGTCAACGGGCAATACTGCGGATAATCGCCCTCGGGCGCCAATAAGCTGATGTCGATCAGAGTGACGCGTTTCAGATCGCTGGGGCTGGGGCATTTGGAGGGTTCCCGCGTCGGCGCCAGCGAGAACTGCTCGTCCAACGTTGGCATGCGGCCACCGGGGACGCGCGGCGATTGCGAGGGCGGCGTGAACGGAGACGGCACCCGCGATTCTGGATCGGGCTGCATGACGGGGCGCACACCGGGCGTGATATCGAGCGCGGGCAACTCCTCCGTGCTCGGTTCCTCCGCTCGCAACGGGTTGCCATCGGTCGGGCCGAGCAACTGCGTGCGCGTGATGTTGGATTTTTTATCCACGCTCACGTTCTGAGCGGCCTGGCTCTGCGATCGCCAGCGAAGTTTGTTGGCGGTTGGCGCTGGTTCGGCTGCGCGGGCAAGGGGCGAAGCGAGCAGCGCGATACTAACCGCAAGCAGGAGAACGCAGGGCGCTGCCACGACCCTCACCCCGGCCCACACCCAGGGGGAGAGGGAGTTAGGGCGTGTCGCCGGCGAACACCGTGCTGTAGTTAGGCGCATCCAGCGT